>NZ_WBKL01000047.1:0-33072 GCF_015714705.1 Nostoc sp. NZL
GCTCTCGTATTGTCAACTATGCCTATTACCAGGCTGAACAACTTTGTTCTATTGGTTCTGGAGCAGTTGAATCTGCTATTAAACAAATTGGTGCGAGAATTAAAATTTCTGGCGCACAGTGGAATGTTGATAGTGTTAATCACATCCTCTCTATTCGTTGTGCTTATCTCAATGGTTTGTTAACTATTTAAGTCTTTCTGCCAAAAGTGGATGCTCCCAGATGCACGTAAATCCAAAGGCACTTCAGTGAATTTATTTGTTGTTATGCTTTGATTACTCATAGTTAGGAACACTTGGTGTAGTTAGTTAAAATTTGATGGAAGACTGTATAAGACAAGTGTGATATCTTACATCTTTTTTTCAAAGTAAGCCGATATTTGTAGTCTACTATTAACCATTTTCTTCGGAGTAATTTGAGGATTTTTATTAAAAGTATTTTCCAGGATAGGCTTGAGTGGGGTTAGTATCCAGATACTTAAACTTTTTTTGGCAGGGTAGAATCAAGTTTAGCCTGAAAGTTCTGAGCTTTTATGCAAAAAAAAGGATTGGCTTGTAAGTTAACTTAATAGTTGAATAAAATTCCTGACGTGAATAATCAAGGGAGTCAGGTAAAAATATTAGAATTTTTAAGTAGCATGATATGGGAACTGAGCTATTACAGTTCCATTGCAGAGTTCCACTTCTATGAGACAATGATATGCCTTAGGGAATTACTGTAGCATGTTTAGCTAGACTAATTTAGCTTTGCTTGGAAGTTCTGTGGTTTTTTACGCATAATTACTGATTAACAAAACTTACACACATAACATATAACAAAATGCATCAAATATTTGACTATTGTTACAAAACTTTACAAAAATCAATATCGTGGTTGAGCTTGAGTTAAGTTTCATGGACATCTCTTTAGAGAATTGGTCAATAGATTAATAAAAATAAATTCTAATAGCTCAAAGTAATATCAACAATGTGTGATATCTGTGAGACCTGTTATATCTGCATTATAGAGATTTTTAGCGCTTGCAGATCATAGGTATGGATTATAACAGTTTTAGGATTTTTAGTTATGTTTAGCACCCAAAACAGTAAACATGCGTGCGAACAATTTGGGCTTGTGTGAAGCACCTGAAGCAATCAACTTGCCTAATTTACATACGTTAGAGTGAATTTGTAAAGTGCGTAACTCTAATATTTATCTCCTAAGAGAGAGTATTTTTTTGCTTTACACTATTTTTACATATCGAATAAATACAGTGAAGATTCGGTAATAATTATTTTTTCCTTCAGCAAATTTTCATGAAAAAGGATAAAGTCTTTTCAGTATTAAATTTGAGTCATCTAGATTATACAAAAAATGATTTGTAAATTAAAAGTAAAGCCGCAGAATAAATACTTTTCCATGCATGTACTTTAACAATAGAATCATGCATTTTTTGTAATTTTAATTGGGTTTTAAAGATTGACGTAAAAAAATAAGATGTAGGGTAAAGATAGGATTATTATGTTAAATAAAAATCGATTAGCTAGAGCTTTAAATACCACTTATCTTGTGAAGATGTATATAACTAACCTGGGTACTGCAAACTAGAGGTCTTAGTGCAGTGTCCCGATCTTAAAGCTAGTCAGGCTTTGTTTCTTTAGCCCTAGCCTTATATACTGAGGGCATTAATATGCAACCTCACACAGAATTTGGTATATATACAATAAATAATAAATTAGAAAAATGCCATTTCCTGATGGAGTTGATACATAGAAAATGCAGATAAATAGCCAAACTTCAGGGTATAAGCAAAATATTCCGTTAAATACCTTAACTCACATTATCGGCACTCAAGTTCTACAGGAATGGCATGACACTCAAGTAGTTCATCATCAGGATCTATGCATTCATCAAATATTTGAGATGCAAGTAGAGCGATCGCCCCAAGCGATCGCTGTAGTATTTGAAGATATACAACTTACTTATCAGCAGTTAAACCAGCGGGCGAATCAACTAGCGCACCACTTACGTACTTTAGGAGTTGGGCCTGAAGTACTAGTGGGTATTTGCTTGGAGCGCTCCTTGGAGATGATCGTAGGAATACTGGGTATTCTTAAAGCTGGAGGTGCTTATGTGCCTTTAGATCCGGCATATCCCCCAGAGCGTTTAGCTTTCATCTTATCAGATACCCAGACACCAGTGTTGTTAACCCAAGAGAAATGGGTCAAGAACCTACCACAGCATCAGGCGCAAGTGGTTTGTCTAGATTCAAATTGGCAAGATAACACCCAAAACAGTCAAGAAAATCCTGTAAATCAAACGACGGCTGATAACCTCATCTACGTAATCTACACATCTGGTTCTACAGGACAACCCAAGGGTGTAATGATCTCTCATCGTGGTATCTGCAATCAACTACACTGGCGGCAAACAACCTTTAAATTAACTCAAACAGATAAAGTCTTACTGACTATTTCTTTTAGCTTCGACCCCTCAGTGTGGCAGATATTCTGGCCATTATGCTTCGGAGGGCAATTGATCATGGCTCGTCCTGGTGGACATCAAGACACTGCTTACCTTGTGAAGGTGATTACTGAGCAGCAAATCACTGTCTTGGCCTTAGTACCTTCTATACTGCGTGTCTTACTGGAAGAGGAGGGAATTGAGAATTGTCGATTTCTCAGGCATATTACCTGCGGTGGTGAAGCTTTATCTAGCGAACTCATAGAACGTTTCTTTGCCAAACTGAATTTGGACAATGTTTTCCATAATTGCTATGGCCCGACAGAAGCTTCCATTGATACCACTTTCTGGACTTGCCAGCGCGGCAGTAATTATACAATTGCTCCCATTGGTCGCCCCATTACTAATGCAGAGATTTACATCCTTGATGAAAATTTGCAGCCTGTGCCTGTTGGTGAATCAGGTGAACTGCACATTGGCGGTATTGGCCTCGCGCGAGGCTATCTTAACCGTCCTGAATTAACCACAGAGAAGTTCATTTTCAACCCTTTTAGCTCTGAAGTTGGGGCACGTCTTTACAAAACTGGGGACTTGGCACGTTTTCTACCAGACGGTAATATTGAATTCCTTGGTCGTATTGACCACCAAGTGAAGATTCGTGGCTTCCGAATTGAATTGGGAGAAATTGAAGCAATATTAAAACAACATCCGGCACTGACACAGACTCTAGTCATAGCTAGAGAAGATGTTCCTGGTGACAAGCAACTCGTAGCATATATTGTTGCCAACCCAGAAAAAATTCCTAGTCAGGTTGAATTGCGTCGCTTTTTGCAAGGTCGGTTGCCTGAATATATGGTGCCTGCCTCCTTTGTATTTTTAGATACTCTGCCATTAAACCCAAACGGCAAAATAGACCGCCGCGCTTTACCCGCACCGCATACATCTGATCTTGGTCTGTCAACTAACTTTGTCCCACCCCAAAATGCTACAGAAGATGTCTTAGCTGGCATCTGGGTAAAAGTTTTGCGTCTGGAACAAGTAGGCATTCACGACAATTTTTTTGAATTGGGAGGCCATTCACTGCTGGCTACTCAAGTCATATCTAGGGTTCGCCAAGCCTTTCAGATAGAAATGCCGTTGCAGATCCTATTTGAGAATCCAACGATCGCTAGTTTAGCTCAAGCCATCGCTCAAACCCAGATTCCAGAAAATGACCCCCAAAACCAGACTATTCCCCTAATAGCCAACCGCGAGTCAGTCCCTTTATCCTTTGCCCAGCAGCGAGTGTGGTTTTTGGAGCAGTTGGAACCTCACAGCCCAGCTTATATTATCTCCAATGCACTGCGTTTAACAGGCGAGTTCAACGCGAGTATATTGCAACAGGCACTAAATGCGATCGTTATCCATCACGAAGCACTGCGAACAAACTTTATTACATCACTCGATGGCAGCCCCATACAAGTTATTGGCAAACCTCGGCCAGTTGAACTCAAGATAATTAAAGCAACACAGGAGCAGGTGCAATCTCTGCTAAATCAAGAGGCGCGACGCCCCTTCAACTTAGAATCAGACTTGATGCTGCGAGCTAGCTTGCTCCAGATAGACGAACAGGAGCAGATACTGTTGTTGGTGATGCACCACATCGCTTCAGATGGCTGGTCAATGGGCATTCTCTGGCAGCAGTTAGCATCCCTTTATGAAGCCTTATTGAGCGGTAAGCCTTCTCCTTTGGCAAAATTACCCATTCAGTATGCCGATTTTGCTGCCTGGCAGCATCAATGGCTATCTGGTGAAGTCCTCTCCAGCCAAATAAACTACTGGAAAAACCAGTTAGCAGGTGCTAATACTGTACTAGAATTGCCCACCGACCGACCACGGCCACCAGTCCAAACTTACCAGGGGGCGGCTCAATCCCTAATGCTACCGCAGACTCTGAGTGCATCGCTCATTGAACTCTCGCATCAGGAAGGTGTCACCCTATTCATGACCTTACTCGCGGCCTTTGGGACAATCCTACACCGCTACACTAGGCAAGAAGACATTCTTATCGGTTCTCCCATTGCTGGACGTAACCGTTCTGAAATTGAAGAGTTGATCGGATTTTTTATTAATACCGTCGTTTTACGGACTGATTTTTCCGGTAATCCTAGTTTTCGTTCAGTGCTGAGTCGAGTTCGCCAGATGGCATTAGGTGCTTATGCTCATCAGGATATGCCCTTCGAGAAACTGGTAGAAGAACTGCAACCAGAGCGAGATACCAGCCGTAACCCACTGTTTCAAGTGTGGTTTAATATGCTCAATTTAAAGGACATCCAACTGGAACTACCTGGGGTGGCGATAGAACCAGTCTCGATGTTAGAAACGGCTTCCAAGTTCGACTTAACCTTGTATGTGACAGAAAAAAATCAGGGAATCCAACTTGATTTAGTCTACAACACTGATCTATTTGCTTCAGAGCGGATGATGGAAATGCTGGATCAATTCCATCATTTATTGAATCAAATTGTTGCTACTTCGGATAGCCAGATTAGTTTGTATTCTCTTGTCACACCAAAAGCCAGAACTTTGCTACCAGAACCAAGGGCGGTTTTGCCAGAACCGAGTTACGAATTAGTAACAACAATGTTTACCTCTTGGGTAAATCGTACCCCAGAACATTCAGCACTCCGTCAAGGATCTCGCACTTGGAACTATGGGGAATTGGGCAAAAGCGCTCAAGCTTTAGCAGGGGTGATGTTGTCTCACGGAGTCCAACGAGGAGATGTTGTAGCCGTGTTTGGGACAAGAAGCTTTGGATTAATTGCGAGTATGGTTGCTGTACTCTTGAGTGGCGGTGTCCTACTTACCCTCGATCCAAAACTTCCTAGCGATCGCCACTTGCTCATGCTAAAGGAAGCTAAAGCTAAACACATATTATATATTGATAGTCAACGTCCAACAGACAAAGAAATATACAAATCTTTAACGATCATCTGTGTAAACCCAGACACAGGAGAAGCGATAAATTCACCCCAGGACAGAAGTAAAGCAATAAACTTGCCTGAAATCACTGCCGATGATGCAGCTTATATTTTCTTTACTTCTGGCACCACTGGTGTACCTAAAGGGGTGCTGGGATGTCACAAAGGGATGGCGCATTTTCTCAACTGGCAGAGGCAGACATTTGAAATTGGTCAGCAAGACCGGGTTGCCCAATTGACAGGTCTTTCCTTTGATGTAGTCCTCAGAGATATTTTCTTACCTTTAACTAGTGGTGCAACCCTGTGTTTACCAGAGGAAGGGGATAACCTAGAACCAACTAAGATTCTGAATTATTTGGAACATGAGCAAATTTCTGTGCTGCACACAGTTCCATCGCTGGCGCAATTATGGTTAGCAAATGTGCCGTCAGGAGTCTATCTACGTAACTTACGCTGGTTGTTCTGTGCTGGAGAACCTCTCAAGGAGACACTTGTATATCGGTGGCGCGAAGCTTTTCCCGAATCAGGTGAAATTGTCAATCTCTATGGGCCGACAGAGACAACTTTGGCGAAGTGTTATTACAAAATACCTGTTGAGTGTACACCAGGAGTACAACCAGTAGGATTGCCGCTCCCTGAAACCCAAGGACTAGTTTTGACACCAAATAACCAGTTGTGTGGCATTGGTGAACCAGGCGAGATCGTTATACGAACACCATTCCGCACCTTGGGTTATATAAATACTCAAGATGAAAATCGTTCTCGGTTTGTCAAAAACCTCTATCGAAATGACGAACGAGATTGGCTTTATTATACAGGCGATCGCGGATGCTATCGTCCAGATGGCTCTCTAGAAATTCTTGGTCGCCGAGATCATCAAGTTAAGATCCGTGGGATACGCATTGAACCAGGGGAAATTGAGACGGTGTTAGCCCAACACCCAGATGTGCTTCAAACTGTAGTAATTGCCCGTGAAGATGTTCCTGGGGATCAACGTTTAGTGGCTTACATTATCCCGAATCAAGACTGGGCATCTACAATTAGTGACATACGTAGCTTTCTCTTGACAAAGCTCCCACAGTACATGGTACCTTCGGCTTTCGTCTTGCTGGACACCATGCCTCTAACCCCCAACGGCAAGGTAGACCGCCGGGCCTTACCTGCACCCGACTTATCAAGGCAAGAGTCGGAAGCTACATTTGTTGCTCCCCGCAATGAGGTGGAACGCCAGTTAATAAAGATTTGGGAGGAAATTGTAGGTGTCCAGCCCATTGGTGTCAAGGATAACTTTTTTGAGCTAGGAGGGCACTCCATCTTAGCAGTAAAACTATTTTGGCAAATTGAGAAAACATTTAATAAAAATCTGCCTCTTGCTATTCTCTTCCAGTCAGGGACTGTAGAGGCTCTAGCCAAAATAATTTGCCCAGAAGATTTAGCAAAAAACAAAGCTTTAGTAGATACATTAGACAAATCAAAAGGTACTTGGTCATCCCTAGTAGAAATTCAACCCAATGGTTCCAAGCCACCTTTTTTCTGTATTCACGGACTAGGTGGAGAAGTTTTGTGTTTCCGTGAATTGGCACTGCACCTGGGTTCAGATCAACCATTCTACGGACTACAACCACAAGGGCTAGATGGAAAACATCCCTTCCATACACGGGTTGAAGACATGGCAACTCACTACATTAAAGAAATTCAGACCCTTCAGCCCAATGGCCCTTATTTTCTAGGAGGTTATTCTTTTGGGGGTGTAGTTGCTTTCGAGATGGCTCGGCAACTCCAAGAGCAAGGCGAACAAGTTGGTATTCTAGTTATGCTTGATAGTTGTCGCCCAGGTTATAGCTGGCGGGCATCATTTCTCAAGCGAGTTTTCTTGCATTTAAATAATATTATTCAACAAGGGCCTGACTACCTTTGGCAAAGGGCTGTGAGATGGAGTTATTGGCGTAAGTCTCATCTCCAAAATAGATATAATCGTTACTTAGAAGGCGTACTTAATTTACCTACAACTGACAAGCACTTAAAGATTATAGATGCTAACACTCAAGCCGTCAGTGAATATATCTTTTCACCTTACCTTGGTCGAGCTATCCTCTTGCGAACAGACGATCAAAGTCGGGACGAAGCTATAGGCACACAATACGATCCTCAATTCGGCTGGGGCGAAGTAGTTGCTGGAGGATTAGATATCCATTACGTTCCCGGATCTCACCTTGACCAACTTAATGAGCCGCATGTACAGGTGTTAGCCGAAACATTAAGAAATTGCTTAATCCAAGCGCAGTCTCCAAAGAATTAATCTGAAAACCCGTTACCTTCGCAAAAGAAGTCAACTGTCCAATTGATTTCTGGAAAAGGGTTTGGAGATTGCTTTACTTCGTTCGTAATGACAACTAATCAGCCGGACATGATATGAGAAACAATACCAAAGCTAAGGCTTATCTACCAATGGAAAAATGCATTCTAGTGGTAACTAGGATAAGATAATTATTTTGTGTAACTGGAATACTGGTCGCAGTCCAATAGCTAAAAGACCTGACCGATTTAATATGTGATCAATATTGCTAGTGTCAGAGATTGAACAGAGGTAATCATTGTGGCACTGTAGTCACGAATGACTGTCGTTTTGAGATTTTAAGTTGGTAAGCAATCCACAATTTACTGATGCTATATAGACGATTTGGACGCACAGAATTACAGATGCCAGTGTTTTCCTGCGGTGGCATGAGATACCAGTTCAAATGGGAAGATGTTCCCAATAATGAAATTCCTGCTGATAACCAGGCGAATCTGGAAGCTACTATTAGAAGGGCTGTCGAGGTTGGGATTAATCATATTGAAACAGCCCGTGGTTATGGCACTTCCGAAATGCAATTGGGAAGAGTTCTACCTAAGTTTCCCCGTGAAAAGTTGATTGTTCAGACCAAAGTCAGCCCAAAGGCAGATGCGAAAGAATTCCGCGAGACATTTGAACAATCATTGAAAAATCTCCAGCTAGATTATGTTGACCTTTTAGGGTTACACGGCATCAATCATGCTGAGTCATTCGACCATAGCATCCGTCCTGGTGGCTGTTTAGAAGTAGCACAGCAGTTGCAAGCTGAGGGAAAAGTTAGATTTATTGGCTTTTCCACACATGGTTCCACAGATATAATTGTGCAGACAATTAATACCAATTTATTTGATTATGTGAACCTGCACTGGTACTACATTAATCAATGGAATTGGGCGGCAATTGAAGCAGCTAAACGCCACGATATGGGGGTGTTTATCATTAGCCCATCTAATAAAGGAGGTTTGTTGTATGAACCTCCACAAAAATTAATAAATCTTTGCACCCCTTTGAGTCCAATTGTGTTTAATGATTTGTTTTGTTTGAGTCATCAAGAGGTACATACTTTGAGTGTGGGAGCAGCAAAACCACAAGATTTTGATGAACATCTGAAGACTTTAGAGTTAGTAGATCGGGCATCAGAAATTTTGCCCCCAATTTTAGCAAGGTTGGAGTCAGAAGCGATCGCTACTTTGGGAGAAGATTGGGTAAAATCCTGGCAGACAAATCTACCAACCTTTGAGGAAACTCCTGGTGAGGTAAATATTCGGGTAATTTTGTGGCTGCGAAATTTAGCGATCGCCTACGATCTGGTAGAGTATGCCAAAATGCGCTACAACCTGCTTGGCGATGGTAGCCACTGGTTCCCCGGCAACAAAGCTGATCGGCTAGACGAATTAAACTTGCGGCAATGTCTCGCCCGCAATCCTCACGCCGACAAAATCCCCCAACTTCTGGAACAAGCACATCAATTGTTGGCGGGTGAAGCGGTCAAACGTCTATCTCGCACATAATAAATTGGGTATGGTGCATCGTAAATCCGATGCACCATACCATTGCTAGTCGGCTTTTGTCGTATCTGGTGATTTATTTCCCTTAGGTACGACTAGCACCTTATCAACGCGGTTACCATCCATATCCATCACTTCAATTCGCATACTTTGCCATTCAAAATGATCTGCTGCGGCAGGAATACGACCTAAATGAGTGATCACAAAACCGCCTAAAGTTTGATAACTGCCGCGTTCTTCAGATTCCCACTCTTCCATACCGAAAAGTTCCAAAAACTCTTCTACAGGCAACATCCCATCCAAAAGCCAGGAGCCATCTTCGCGTTGTACAGCTTGTGGTTGATCCTGTCCATCTGTTGAAGGAACATCACCCACAATTTCGCTCATGATGTCGTTAAGAGTGACTAATCCTTGAATCACGCCATATTCATCGACTACTAGCGCCATGTGAGTGATGGTTTGTTTGAACAATTCCAAAACTTTCAAACCACGGGTGCTTTCTGGGACAAATACGGGCTGTCGCAATCCCACTGTCAAGTCTAGCGGTTCTCCTCGGAAACTCCTGGCTAATAAGTCGGTAACAGGGATAACACCTAGTACATTGTCAAGTCCCCCCTGACAAACTGGATACCGAGAATAGGCACTATCAACCATTTTTTGACGATTTTCTTCGGGAGAGTCGTCTAAGTCTAGCCAGACAATATCGGGACGGGGTGTCATTAAGTAGCTGACAGGGCGATCGCCTAAACGAAAAACTCGCTCTACCATATCCTGTTCAGCTTCCTCAAAGGTTCCCGCCTCGGTGCCTTGCTCAATTAAGATTTTAATTTCTTCTTCGGTGACTTGCGGCTCGGTAGAAGCTGTAATTCCCAGTAATCGCAGGATCAAATCTGTAGAAGCGCTTAAGAGATAGACCATTGGGGAAGCGATCGCTGATAAGGCACGCATTGGAATCGCTACAATCGATGCAATCCTTTCTGGGTTGTTTAATGCCAGACGCTTTGGTACTAATTCGCCAACAATCAGTGATAAATACGTAATGATTAAAACAATTATCCCGAAGGAGATTGGTTCACTATAAGGTGCTAAAAAAGGTACACGCCCCACATAGATTGCTAGTTTTTCGGCAATAGTTGCTCCGCCGAATGCACCAGTCAAGATACCGATCAGGGTAATGCCCACCTGAACTGTAGACAAAAATTGATTCGGAGACTCAGCTAGTTTCAGTGCTGCCCTTGCCTTGGCATCTCCTTGGTTGGCAAGCTGCTGTAGCCTAACTTTCCGGGCTGAGACAATTGCCATCTCAGACATAGAAAACACGCCGTTGGCAATAACTAGCACCAAAATGATTAAAATTTCAAAAGTGATGGAGGACATGTTTAAATTGCGGCTTATCAGAGCGAACGTAGCTCAATTCTTAGTATCTAGTATTAAAGGTACTTCGATAAATGCTTTGACTGTACACAAAGTAGTAGTTATAGTTCTTAAGTTTATTAGTTGCTGTAGATTATTCTTCCATCCAAAGAATAAGAAGGCTGTCAACACTTTTAAAATAGTTGACATAAACTGCCTCAAAATTTTCTGATCCACAAAGACTCCCACCGCTAGTAGTACTTATGTCATTTTCTTCTATTGTGCGTGCCTTAGCGCGATCGCCGCTTACCAATGAATTTATTTCTAAGCTAAACCGACAACAAGAATTGCGGTTAAATGGCATTCCTCGACTACCCAAGGGTTTGGTGGCTTCGGCTTTGGCGCAGTCTCAGGGCAAGGATTTGTTTGTGGTTTGCGCCACTCTGGAAGAAGCTGGACGCGTTTATGCACAACTGGAGGCAATGGGATGGCAAACAGTACATTTTTACCCCACCTCCGAGGCTTCTCCCTACGAACCTTTTGACCCAGAAACTGAGATGAGTTGGGGGCAAATGCAGGTATTGGCAGATTTGGTAACAGGGGACAGAGGGCAGAAGACAGGGGAGACAGAACTGAACAACACTTTGCCCAATCCCGGTATCAAGCGAACTTTGGCAATTGTGGCTACTCAAGGGGCACTGCAACCCCACTTACCACCACCAGAAGCTTTTGGGCAATTCTGTCTTACATTGAAGCGGGGAATGGAATTAGACCTGAATAGCTTCAGTGAGAAAATAACTATTCTGGGATACGAACGAGTACCTCTGGTGGAAACAGAAGGACAGTGGAGCCGGCGGGGCGATATTGTTGATGTGTACCCAGTCTCATCTGAGTTTCCAGTCCGGCTGGAATGGTTTGGCGATGAAATCGAGCAAATGCGGGAATTTGACCCAGCAACCCAACGTTCCGCCCTCGACAAAGTTGATCAGTTAATTCTTACCCCCACTAGCTTTGCTCCCATCGTCATGGGGGCACTGAAGAATAGTTCTGAGTTGGGAGTTATGAGTTATGAGTTAAATTCTGACTCAGAACTTAGCACCGAGAACTCATCACTCTTGGAGGGGAGTCGTCGCTTTTTGGGGTTGGCTTTCGAGCAACCAGCGTCCCTGCTAAACTACTTATCAGAAAATACCCTGATTGCCATTGATGAGCCAGAACAGTGTCATGCTCATAGCGATCGCTGGGTAGAAAATGCTGAAGAACAATGGAGACTGGGGACTGGGGAAAAATTAAACCTTCCAAAAATTCATCGGTCGTTTGATGAGTGTCTGGCTGATGTTGCAAAATTTAAAACATTATATTTTTCGGAACTGGCAGAGGAAAATGATGGGATCAATCTTGCCAGCCGACCTGTTCCTGTCACGCCGCACCAGTTTGCTAAACTAGCTGAAACCATCCGCCAAGAACGCGATCGCAATTTCTCTATTTGGCTGCTTTCTGCTCAACCTTCGCGTTCTGTCTCTCTATTGCAAGAACATGATTGTCCGGCTCAGTTTATCCCAAATCCCCGCGACTACCAAGCGATAGATAAGCTGCAAATCAACCATATTCCTATAGCTCTAAAATATTCTGGGCTTGCAGAACTAGAAGGTTTTATCCTGCCGACATACCGAATCGTAATCGTCACAGATCGGGAATTTTTTGGACAGCATTCTTTGGCGACTCCCGGTTATATCCGCAAGCGCCACAAAGCTACTTCTAAGCAAGTCGATCCCAATAAGCTGCGTCCAGGCGATTATGTAGTTCATAGGAATCATGGTGTTGGCAAATTTGTCAAGCTGGAAAGCCTGACAATTAACGACGAAACTCGTGATTATTTGGTAGTTCAGTATGCTGATGGGTTACTTAGAGTCGCAGCCGATCAAGTAGGTGCTTTATCCCGGTTCCGCGCCGGAGGTGATAAAGCACCAGAACTCAACAGGATGACCGGGAAAGCTTGGGAAAATACGAAGAATAAAGTCCGTAAAGCCATCAAAAAATTGGCGGTGGACTTGTTGAAACTGTATGCAGCGCGATCGCAACAACAAGGTTTTAGCTTCCCAGGTGATATGCCTTGGCAAGAGGAACTCGAAGATTCTTTCCCCTATCAACCCACAACGGATCAGCTGAAAGCTGTACAAGATGTGAAACGAGACATGGAAAGCGAGCGCCCAATGGATCGCTTAGTTTGTGGCGATGTCGGTTTCGGGAAGACGGAAGTGGCGATTCGTGCTGTTTTTAAAGCAGTCACCGCCGGTAAACAAGTGGCACTCCTTGCGCCAACAACTATTTTAACACAGCAGCATTACCATACACTCAAAGAACGTTTTGCACCCTACCCCGTAAATGTCGGTTTACTCAACCGCTTTCGTTCTGCTGAAGAACGCCGTGATATTCAAAAGCGATTGGCAACGGGTGAATTAGATGTAGTGGTTGGTACGCACCAAATTTTAGGCAAAGGCGTATCATTCAAGGACTTAGGACTGTTGGTGGTAGATGAAGAACAGCGATTTGGGGTAAACCAAAAAGAGAAAATTAAAAGCTTGAAAACTCAAGTGGACGTGCTAACCCTCTCCGCCACACCCATTCCCCGGACTTTGTATATGTCGTTGTCGGGAATTCGGGAAATGAGTTTGATTACCACCCCACCCCCAACCAGACGACCGATTAAAACCCATCTATCACCAATAAATTCCGAAAGTATCCGCACTGCAATTCGTCAAGAATTAGATAGAGGTGGACAGGTTTTTTATGTAGTTCCGCGAGTGGACGGAATTGAAGAGACAACAGCAAACTTAAGAGAAGTCATACCGGGAGCTAGATTTGCGATCGCTCACGGTCAAATGGATGAAAGCGAGTTAGAATCAACCATGCTCACCTTCAGCAATGGCGATGCAGACATCCTTGTTTGTACGACAATTATTGAATCTGGCTTAGATATTCCGCGAGTCAACACGATTTTGATTGAAGATGCTCACCGCTTTGGATTGGCACAGTTGTACCAATTACGCGGTCGTGTGGGGCGTGCAGGTATCCAAGCTCATGCTTGGTTATTTTATCCAAAGCAACGGCAATTATCTGATGCGGCACGGCAACGATTACGAGCGATTCAGGAATTTACTCAGCTAGGTTCTGGATATCAACTGGCGATGCGTGACATGGAAATCAGAGGTGTGGGTAACTTGCTAGGTGCAGAACAATCTGGTCAAATGGATGCCATTGGTTTTGATTTATACATGGAAATGCTGGAAGAAGCAATACGGGAAATCCGAGGACAAGAAATACCGAAAGTGGAGGATACCCAGATTGACCTCAATCTCACGGCATTTATCCCAGCAGATTACATTACCGATTTGGATCAGAAGATGAGTGCATACCGAGCGGTGGCGACAGCCAAATCTAAATCAGAATTAAAGCAGATTGCTGCCGAGTGGAGCGATCGCTATGGTACTTTACCAGTGTCTGCAAATCAACTTCTGCGAGTCATGGAACTCAAACAGCTAGCGAAAAAACTCGGATTTAGCCGAATTAAACCAGAAAACAAGCAGCACGTTGTTTTAGAAACACCAATGGAAGAACCAGCTTGGAATTTGTTGGCAGCGAATTTACCAGACAATCTCAAAACGCGCTTTGTATATTCTCCTGGTAAAGTGACAGTGCGCGGGTTAGGAGTTTTTAAAGCAGATCAACAATTGCAGAATTTGATTGATGCTTTCGGGAGAATGCAGGGTGCGATTCCAGAGGCGGCTGTTGTTTGATCAAAAGCAATCAGCATTATTAATTAGCATTACAGGCGATCGCTCTCGGAAAGGAGTCTGCGTAAGCGTAGCTCGGCGCAGACATTGCCTTTTGTAAACCTGATTTTTCACAGGATATGGAAAAGGGGGAATGGGTAAGCTGCTATATCTGTGTTTAAGTCAATATTTTTCAAGCTTAAGTATCTTCAAATAACACTAAACCATACTTCTCGCCAGTAGGTAAAAACCCGATTCCTCGATAAACGGCTTGGGCTGATTGGTTATTATGACCTGTAAACAAGATAGCGCGTTCTACTCCTTGCGATCGCGCATCTAGCAACGAGCCTGCTACCACACTTTTGGCGTAGCCTTTACCCCGCAGGGCTGGCGGTGTCCACACTCCACCAATTTGCACAATATCAGGCAGGCTGGCATTAAAGGCAGAGTAAGAAACTGGAGTATCTCCTGCTAGCAAAACCCAATGCATAGCCATAGCTTGACGTGCTTCAATTACGACACGGCAAGCTGGACGCAAACTGAGAGTATCTATTTGTCCTAAAGTTTCCACATTATAAGCAGCGCACCACTCGGTGAGTAATTCCAACTCTTGTGGATGTGGTAAACGACACTGCAACTTTGCCGCTGCTAAGGCTTGAGGTATTTGCAAGTCTCGCAGTGCCAGAGAAAACAATATCTCAGGCTCATTAAGCTGAGTTGGTCGGTTGCTAAGTCCCAAAATGCTTTTTGTCGCTTCAACTTGTGCTGCTGGCCCACTAATCCCAGAGATGACACGCCCTGATTGTGCCACAACTGCTTGCACCACCTCTGGCAAATGTACAGGGGCTTGGACTATTACCATGCCATTCCAAAAGTGGGCTGCAACTGCCACTATAGTTTCATCTATGTATGCCGCTACATAAGTTCCTTGAAATCTTGCGCCTTCATCAAGCAGTCCAGCAGTTCGCCAATTAGAGCGCAAAAACATAGAAGTATCGGTGTGTTGCAAGAGAAATGCTTCTAGCGATACTTCATCTCCAGGTTGCAGGGTTCTCAAAGTAGGCACAAAAAACTCCTGAGTGTCCAATTCAGTTTACCTAATAAGCGGTTTTGGGAATAGTAGCAATGCCACTTGTAAAGCTGGTTATACCTAGAATAAGGGACTTCCAAATAAAAAAATATACCATCGCTATAGAGGCAGGGGGCAGGGAGCAGGGGGAGGGATAGTCGTAGTGAAGTCCAGAAATTGGATAATTTAATTTCTGGAAGTCCCTAACCGCAGCGATGTTTGGCGACAAACAACTTCTCTAAGTTCCCTGCGGGACGCTTACGCGCAGCTTGGGAGGGGTATGCGCAGCGTGCCGCAGACAGACGCTTTGCGAATGCGTCTATACCAAAAGTACCCTTGAGTGTACTATTCACTGACCAATTGTATATTCCATGCTAAAAAGTGAATGATCGATACAAGCAGTAACTAAGCAAAAACAAAGTGGTTGAGTATCTTGGCAAATTTCCTCAAACTATTTCACCAAGGCGGCGGGAAGTCCACTTGCTTTTTAGGGTGTCCGGGATAGCCGCCCTGCCGCCGTTAACTGTTGACTGATGACTGTTAACCGTCAACCGTCATCAGTATGCACGTGTTATCCCATCTCCTTTTAGGGGCGGGATGAGCTTAAAAATATTCACTAGTACACTGTGATGAAAGTTTCCCTACCTTTATCTTTTCAAGCTAGCTGGATTTGCGCTTTGCTGTACTAGCCCTATTCAACACTTATAAACTTTAGAAAATAATTGGAGGCAAAATGATTTCTAATCAAAATATAACTGATAATGATTGGAATTTAGATGGAAGTAGAACACTTATTCAGGCACTTATAAAAGATTTTTATAAAAACAATCTAAATAGTTTTGCAGATCCAATTAAACAAGAAGGATTGATAGCAGCCGGAAAAGAAATATCTCAAATAATTATCTTGTTTAATAGACTTCAAAAACTCATCAATAGAAATGCACCACAAAAGATTTGGTGGGACAAAATACCGAGAATAGTTATACCTGACAATCGGGATAAAATTCAAATAGAACTTACTGAACTCTCTAAAGCTTTAATATTTGCAATAGAAGCTCTGCGTGAATCATCATCGAATATCAATATTGCTCAAGCTATTAGATTTGATGTTGAACAAATTGTTTGCAAATATGAACATCCTCTCACAGGATTTATCATCAATCCATTTCTATCAGTCCACCGTTCACCATCAACGACAACTAAAGTAATTTTTGGGCTTATCAGTGCCGTTTTTATATATGGAGGAATTACTTCTTCTTCTATTGCCGGACTTTGGATTTTCTCAGAAATTGTTAATTATTACAACAACAATAATTATAATATCAGCAAAAAAATATTACAAAATGAAATAAAAGAGATTCAAAAATATACAGATAACCGGGTTGAGCAAATCCAAAATAAAGCTGAACAAGATAATCAATCAGAAAAGATAAATTCTACTTCCATAAATGATGGTAGTAAATTGAAACAAAGTAAAGAAGAAATTAAAGAACTAAGTATAATATCACAAAAAAATGCAGAATTTAAGAATACAGAGCTAACAACACTAAATAGTAATCTTGCTGAATTAAATGCACAATATAGCAAAAGACAATCTGTGAATGCGAAGTATAATGAATTTCTGCTCCAACTAAGTTTAGCTATTTCGGCAGGAACATTAGGTAGTATTATCAGTATTTTAATCAGAATTGAAGAATTTCAGAAGAAGAAATATTCTGACCCATTAACTCCATTCCTTGTTGGTGCCTTTAAACCAATGATCGGGGGAGCATTTGCTGTTTTGTTTTTAGCTTTGATTAACTCTGGAATAATACTAATGTTTATTAATCCAAGTGTCTTTAAGCTAAATCCAACTACCAATCCAGAATCATCTCAAGACCAACAAAGGTCTCTAATTTTTGTAATAGCATTCGTTGTTGGTTTTAGTGAAAGACTTGCAAAGGATTTTATAGGCAAAGCAGAAGAAATAGCAGGCGCTAACCGAGAGAACTCTGAATATAAACCAGTTACTAATGAATTATCAAGCGATGTAGATAGTTTAAATATATTGCAAAAAAAACTAGCTAATAGTGTAGTCGCTTCAAATACACTGCAAAATCAACTAGATAGTAGTGATTCTCTAAATAGTGCAGATGATTTAAGCTCTAGCAAAGGCGATCGCTAATCTCAACTATTGGTGGGATAGGTTTATTGATTTGGCAATGGCAAGCAGATACTGAAACAAGTTCTGCCCGGCTGTGACTCAAATAAGAGCGTACCATGATGACGATTTTCTATAATCCGGCGAACGGTTTCCAAACCGAGTCCTGAACCACGCCCCACTGATTTGGTGGTGAAAAAGGGTTCAAAAATGCGCGTTTGAATTTCAGGTGGAATTCCACTGCCAGAATCGATTATGTCAATATGGGCAAAGCGATCGCAATGCCAAGTTGTAATTTCCAGCAATCCCTTACCATTCATTGCATCAATGGCGTTGTCAATTAAGTTCGTCCACACCTGATTCAGTTCACTGCCGTAGGCAAGGATTTTAGGAAGATGTTGATCGTAATTGCGTTGTATTTGGATGTCGCACTTAAGTTTATGAACAAACAATCGTAATGTATCTTCTAAACCTTGATGTATATTTACTTCTTGCTGAATGCCTTGATCGAGGTAAGCATAAGACTTCATCGAGTGCACAAGTTCAGAAATCCTCTCGGCTCCTCGCAAACCATGTTTAATCATCGACATGACTTCAAATGAGAGCGATAGCCAGTGCAATCCCATTTCTCGTAATTCAGTATCATCGTTGCGCCAACGTTCCATCATCTGATCTAGGGTTTCAACCTCAACACCACCTTCCGCTAAAGGTTCCGCTAATTTCCAGGCTTGCTTTACACCATAGTCTTCTAACCATTCCAGCAACACGGTTTCGCGATCGCTTAGTGTCACCGGATCTAGGCGATTATTCAAAATCGCATCATAGCCTTGATCGCGCAGTCTCAACCAGTCTTGAGTATGGGCTTCCTCAACATTGCGTTGCCCATAAACTAAGTTCATTCGTTGTAGCTCCAGGATGGCGGCTGGCATTTCTCCTAACGTCCGAACGAGGGCTGAGGCTGGGTTGTTGAGTTCATGAGCTAAACCGGCGGCAAGTGTCCCTAAAGCTGCCATTTTTTCCCGCCCACGAATAAAGGACTCTAGCCCCCGAAGCCGACGTTCCATAATGCGGAAGACCATCCGCTCAAAATCACGACATTCATGCAGCAGTTTACGGAAGTCCTCTGCTTTAATTTCATAGAGGTTGCAATTTGTCAATGCCCGCATTGTCACAGGTACAGGTTCATCTGTGAGTACTGGAATTTCCCCAAAAAAGGATGGAGCTTCGTGTTGCCCGATGGGAATTTCAACTCCTTCACTGCGGCGAGTAAGCTTAATTTTACCTTTGACTAGGATAAATAAGCCGCGTCCAGGGTCTCCCTCATGCGCCAACACTTCTGCGGCGCAAAGTTCAACTGTTTGAGCGCGATCGCAAGCCCACTCCAATTGCTCTTTAGAAAGCCGTTGAAACGGGTCTAAGTTGATCAATTCTTCAATACATAACATTAATGAACCCCCTATACTAATTCGTAATTCGTAATTCGTAATTCGTAATTAAGAGAGTTAGATGTAACCTGGGCTTTGTAGCTGGCACCTGTAGTATTCTTTTGGAGAATTGATCTAAATACCAAATGTGAAAGAAAGTATTGTTTCAAGAATAGACTAAAAGATGAAAAACTTCTCTGAGTAAGCTTTGTGTAGTTTGTCATTAATTACGAATTACGAATTACGAATTACGAATTAGCTAAACATTGCTCAGGTAGCGATGAACAAATTGAATGGCGATCGAGCCTTCTCCCACACCGGATGCCACCCGCTTAATTGACCCGGATCGTGCATCTCCAGCTGCAAAGATGCCAGGAACACTGGCTTCTAGTAAGAAAGGAGAGCGTTCCAAACGCCAACCTTGAGGAGATTTGCCATTATGCATCAAGTCCGGCCCTGTGAGGATAAACCCCTGAGCATCGCGTTGAATAACACCATCGAGCCAATCCGTTTTAGGGCTAGCACCAATGAAGATAAAAAGCGATCGCGCTGGCACGGTTTCAGTTTGTCCAGTCTTGGCATGGGCAATCACAATTGCTTCTAAATGTTTCTCTCCCTTCACTTCCACAACGGTGCAACCTGTGCAAACTTGGATATTTGCAGTAGCCGCAATCTGGTCAATCAAGTATTGCGACATACTCGATGATAGTGACTCACCCCGCACCAACATGATCACTTTGCTGGCATACTTAGAAAAATGCATTGCTGCCTGTCCGGCAGAATTTGCCCCGCCTACTAGGTAAACCTCTTCATTGGTGCAGGCGATCGCTTCAGTCATGGCAGCACCGTAATAAATTCCTGCTCCCTTGAGCTTCTCGGCTCCTGGGATATTTAGCCAACGGTAGGAAACGCCGGTTGCAACTAAAAGTGCATGGCAACTAATCTCGCTGCCATCCGCCAATTGTAGAACCCGATAAGGATCTTGCAGTTTAACTCCGGTTACTACTTGAGGAGTGAGAATTTCTACCCCAAATCGCCGCGCCTGAGTGACTCCCCGCCTGGCCAAATCGCTGCCGCTCAAGCCAACAGGAAACCCTAGATAGTTCTCAATCCGTGAACTTGTACCTGCTTGCCCGCCCGGAGCTTCACGCTCAATTAAGACCGTACTCAATCCTTCAGAAGCGCCATAGACGGCTGCTGCCAGTCCAGCAGGACCACCACCCACGATCGCTAAATCATAGAAGGGTCGCTCTGCCTGGGTTTGCAGTCCAATTTTGGCGGCAATCTCTAAATTAGATGGTTGGATTAATCGGGAACCATCGGGAAACAACACCAAGGGCAATTGCTGTCTGCCGTCAGCTTCTGCGTATTCGACTAATTTTGCCGCCTCCGGTTCCAGTTCAATATCTAACCACTTAAATGGAATTTGGTTACGTGCTAGGAAATCTTTCACCTGATGTGAAAAAGGCGACCAGCGATTACCAATGACTCGAATCCCTTCAAAGGGTGGGCGGAATCCAGCTAGCCAATCATCTAGCAAATCATCCAAAATCGGATATAGTCGCTCCTCTGGTGGATTCCAGGGCTTGAGTAAGTAATAATCAAGTCTGGCACTATTAATTGACTTAATGGCTGCATCCGTATCTGCATACGCCGTCAGCAAAGCACGTTTCGCATCAGGAAAGATTACTTTTGCCTGTTCAAGGAACTCCACACCTCCCATTTGAGGCATTCTTTGATCCACCAAAAATAGAGCAACTGCTTCATTGCGCAATTTGAGTTGCTGCACCGCGTCTAGAGCAGTAATACCAGAATCTGCCCGGACAATGCGGAAGCGATCGCCATACTGATGCCGCAAGTCTCGTGACACTGCTTGCAACACTTCTGGATCATCATCGACGGTTAAAATTGCAGGTTTCGCCATAAGTAGTGTTACTTAATAATTGCAGTGCCTAGCTGTTATCTTCAAAAATCTGTCGTCAGAATATCTACTGTTTAACCAGTTGCTTTAAACGAAAGTATGCCTCTTCTGGTGTCAACGGTTCGGATTGATTTTCATTAGGGATATAAAATACCCAGGTATCGGGAAAGTAATGCACTACAAAGCTTGGAATTAAACCCAAGGTTACTGCTTGCTTTCCGAGTTTTTCAGTTTGTTCTTCTAAACTCAGTTGGTCATGAAATGGATGTTCAGCCATACTTTTATCATCTCCCTGCACTTTATTGACCCTGGAAGAACGTTTAACATCAGCATTGCACGAATCAGCTTTAGGTGATTCACTATGTTCCAGAATGAGCTTGAGAATATTTTGTCTTTTTTTCGTAACTGCGCCGACGATTCAATCCAGAAAAACCAATCACTCCCATACAAAGGAGCGCTGTGATCTGACTTGGCTCTGGAACTGTTTGAAATGTTTGAAATGAACCTGAGATTAAAGGCAAACCTCTTACAGGAGCAGTTATATCTGGGTTATCGAGTGTAAGGTTCTCCAAAAGAAGGAGCGTCCCAGTAGCACCGCTAAATCTGCCCGCGCCACTAGTAATAGATATAGTATTAGTCACCCTTCCCACAGAATTTGGGAAATCAAGTATGGCACTACCACTGACAGTTCCAAATAGTCTATCTTCTCCTTGACCAGAGATTGTCAGATTGCCAAACGGTAAGTTCTCTAGACCAAACTCCGCTGGGTCTGGCTCAATGGCAATCACACCTGTATTCGGGTTTAATTTACCATAGCTTATATTTGTAAGTCTAGTTAGACCGTATGGTGCATCAACGTTTTCTCCAAGACTTTTTATTCTTAAAACGTTTTCTGTAATGGGTGTAAGGGTCGTTTGTGAATTGTAAGTGCTTTCAAATGGATATTGTGTCTGTGCAATAGCACTTGGGAAATTTGACCCGAAACTTATTACAGTCAACGCTACCGGAACAACCCATGTAGTGGATGAGCGGAGCATAATTTACCTGATTTTTAGTAGAGAATGTCCAGCCTTTTCCATTAAAATACAACAAAATCAAAGTTTTTTAAGCTATACAAAGTATGATCGCGCTTTTTCGCATTGTCCCCGACAACTGGCAACAGGGGGAGGAGCGCGTAAAAACTTTTAATAACTTCTCTTGAAGAAATTAGCGATGTCTACGACGCTCTTACACTAGTTAATTACCTTCTAGTAAATTCCAGAAGTAGCCATCTGGCGCAACAAAAGAGAAACTCATCTCGCCAAACTCATTACTAATGATGTCTGTAACTTTTTGTACAGTACTTGCTTTGATGCGATCGCAATACTCCTGTATTCCCTTAACCCGATAGGTATATAAAGACATACCCAAGCTACCTGGTTGGGCTGCCTCAAAGCGCGATTCTAAATTAATAGATTCTGGGAATCGAATGATGTAAAGTCTACCGCTGCGTGCAGCCATGAAGTCAGACTTAGAAGAACGAGGATCATCAAAGGTAGTAACAATAAATTTTTCACCAGGGTTAAGGTCAAAAATATCTCGGCCTGCTGGCGAAGACTCATAGCTAGTTTCGACATCATCACGCACACGCAGCAAACCCAAAACTTCTTCGTAAAACTTCAGGGTTTCTTTGCTGTCATCTTGAACGATGATCCCCATGTGGGTAAACTGACTAGTCTTGAGCGCAGCATTATTGTTAACTTGTCCGTAATGCGGTAATGCATAGCCAAACCGTTGAAATAAAACTTGTCGAGTCAAGGGTTGCAGTAGCAGCATTTCTCGCACACCGACTGCTGGCTCAATAAAAGGACGGCTTTTCCTCTCTTTGTTGTAGATGACTTCCCAATAAGGGTTAGTGTGCCTAATAGGGAAACCTGCGGCTTTTGCATCTTCTATATGATTTAAGATACTTAACACATCTGCCGTTAAGCTTGTCGCCCAGCGATTTCCTTTAATTTTCATCGATGCTATTCCCAAACCTTGATGGGTGGGGTTTTGCCAAACCATCAGCCGAATCAAACCATGATCTGAATTTTGGTGGTAGAGGCGGATTGAGCGTAAGGACGAATTCACCCCATATAATTGATAGGCTACATCTGCGGTTAATTCACCCACTTCACCAATGCGATAGCCAAATTGTTCCCAATACTGAATTGCAGAGATTGGCTCTGGGATGCCGATACAGACTTCATAGATACCTTCAATAGCGGTTTGTTGTTCTTGAGTCATAATCAGTGCTGAATTAGGAATTAGGAGAGACGCTATGAATCGATTAAGAGAGACGCGATGAATCGCGTCTGTACAAGAGTGAGGAGTAGAGATGCGATTCATTGCGTCTGGGTTTATAGAGGTATCTCAGAAAGAATCCGAAAAGCAACAACTCTATTTTGTAGCTTATGATGTACCTAAAAAAATGAGATTTAGCGATCGCTATAAAGTTTTTTTAACAGGAGTTAAGCTATGACGCAGCGACTGACTCAAGAGCAATTATCCCAAATAGTCACGGAAGTAGAAGGTCTGCAAGTGCGTCGGGAAGCGGAATTAGACCAACAGCAGGTTAGAGAAATTTTACAGGAGTTGAATTTACCGCCAGAGTTACTAGATGAAGCGCTGATTCAGTTAAATCGCCGCCAAGCACTGGAAATACAGCAACGCCGGAATCGATGGATTACCTCTGGAGTTGTGGCAGTTGTAGTGGTTGCCATTGCATCTACAATATTTTTCATCCAGCAGCAGAATTCTGCACTCTCTCGTGTTTCTGCTCAACAAGACGGCATCACTTTGGTACAAAATAGTGGCGGTGACTTGAAGACAGTTTCCCGCCAAACCAATCCAGAGGTTTCTTACCGTGTCACCTTAAAGGATGCACCCTTGGGTAAAAAGCTAGCTCTCTCCTGTAATTGGATTGACCCAAGTGGTCAAATTGTCAAGCAAAATAACTATCAAACCCGCGAAATTAATACGTCTGTCTGGGATACCCAGTGTCGCTACACTATTAACCCGGCTGCAACTGTTGGCAATTGGAAGGTGCAGATGTTCCTAGAAGGTCGGCAGATTAGCGATGAAACCTTTGAAGTTCAATAGTCCAGATGGACAACATCCCGCATCACTTTCTTGGCTATTGGGGTTACGGCGCTCAACAGGAGTTGGAAGCGCTGTTAAGTAGTGTTCTGGAAAATCTCTCTCCAAACCTCTCCCCTAAAAGGGAAAATTCAAAGCCTTTTCCTCATTATCCTCTTCCCATCTGGAATGTTGTTTATATAGAAATCGATGGAAATTCCAGAAGGCAACAAAATCAGGACTTACACGCTGAACACCTGAAATCTAGATCCCCCCAAGCCCCCCTTATAAAGGGGGGAACCTTGAAAGCCCCCTTTTTAAGGGGGTTGGGGGATCTCTTCTGTGTAAGTTCTAAAAATCAGATTGCTGCTATCTCCGCATCAGGATTATTTAGCTCACCCGATGCTTGGGTAAGTCTCCAAGAAAACAACTGCCTAATTTTGGGAAGAGAACCTTTCGGAAAAGTGCCTTTGTATTGGACTCAGCAAGGACAAATAATTTGGTTTGCATCCCAACTGCAATTACTCTTACCGATTTTGCAGCATTCAGAAGTTAGCATTCCTGGGTTATATGGCTATAGCTGTTTTTCTTACGTTCCAACACCCTTAACTCCCATCAATGGAGTGTTTGCAGTGACGGCGGGAACTGAATTAGTTTGGCAAAGTGATTGTCAATCAGGTATTCTGCGATCGCCTGAATCTAAAAATATCCATTCGTGGCGGGAAGCCCCAGAACAGTTAACAGATGAAGCTACAGCAATTACCGAATTGCAAACTCTCCTTAAAGACTCAATTGAGCGACAGATTGCCGATTTAAAAGATGAGCCTGTTGGGGTGTTTCTCTCTGGCGGACTCGATTCTTCAGTGGTGGCGGCGCTGCTGGTACAAGCAGGGGTGAAAGTCCGCGCTTACACTTTAGATTTTGGTGATGCAGGGATTCCAGAGTATCCATATGCTGAACAAGTCGCCCAGTTTCTCAAAATTCCGCTTAGTAAAGTTGCTGTAACCCCAAGTTCGATCAAGAATGCCCTGATTCCTACTGTACAAGCATTGGATTTGCCCTTTGGAGATGGCGTGTGTGTTCCGTTGTATCTCCTATCTCAGAGAGCGAGTCAGGAAACTCAGGTAATTTTTAACGGCGAAGGTGGAGATCAATTGTTTGCTGGTTGGACTAACAAACCTTTAATTGCCGCAGGTGTTTATCAGGCAGAAAATCCCGCCGGACAGGAAACTTTTATCCAGCAATATCTCCGCACTTTTCACCGTCTTGGGGGATACGAATCTCAAGTTTATCAGCCGGAGGTATATGCACAGATACAAAATTTGCATCCTGAAAATTGGCTGTTGGCGGCTCTTGATCGCAATGAATGTCCATCTTTGCTGCATCGCCTCCGCCGTGCCAGTTTGATGCTCAAAGGAACACAGAATATCCATCCCCGTGCGACTGCATTGGGGTTTGCTCATGGATTATGGGTGCGATCGCCTTTTTGTGATTTGCCTTTAGCTGAGTGGACATTCCGCCTATCTGGAGAACTCTGTTTGCAGGGAGCCTGTGAAAAATATATCCTCAAACGGGCTGTAGAAAATTGGCTCCCACCGGAAATTGTCTGGCGACAAAAGCGGGGTATGGGGGTTCCCTTAACTTCTTGGTGTTTAAATGATTTTTGGCATCAATTGGGCATCTGGCTAAATCCAGAAATACTTCGCGCCAACAATCACTTTTATCCTCACATTGCGGCACAAATCGTTGAAGGCAAACTAGGAGCAGCTATTCAAGGCCGTCGGATTGGTGAAACACTCTGGTTACTTATTATGTGGCAACTTTGGCGATCGCATGTTTTAAATGAAGAAATAAGTAAACAGTCCTGGGATCATCCGTTTTGGTTACATCCTTGGCTATGGAGAAAATACAAGATAATTCGTAATTCGTAATGACGCTCGCGGACTCGCTACCGCTACGCTAACGTAATTCGTAATTTGCTGTATCAGGATGCTTGGTAAATGGTATTAAATAAGTTTACTCAAAATCGCCTTACTCCCCCATTCTCCGGGAAACTTGCCCAGGAGTTACTGAGCACTTACGGTTCTCCGCTTTATGTTTATAATGGCGATCGCTTGAGCGAAACTATTGAGCGGATTACTAAAGCAGTCAGTTATCCGCGCACGCAATTTCGTTTTGCCAGCGTTACCAATGGCAACATTGCGCTGTTAAAAATTTTTCGTTCATTTGGGTGGGGACTTCATGCTAATACCCCAGGAGATATTTACCTGGGATTGCAAGCTGGTTTCGATCCTAGTGAAATTGTTTATAGTGGGAGCAATTTGAATCGGGCTGAGATGCTACAAGTCCTGAATTGGGGAGTTACAACTCTCAATTTTGATAGCCTTGCTCAGTTGCAGTTGTGTTGCGAAGTTTTGCCCAAAGGCAGAGAGAAATGTATTCGGCTGGGTTTACGCCTCAATTTGCCGGAAATTACGGGAGACAGCCGAATTGGTGTGCGTCCAGAGGAATTTTGTGATGCGATCGCTTTAACTGCTGAGTTTGGATTAAAGCTGAGTGGTTTACACTTCTATCGAGGGACGGGAACTAATGCCACAGCAGCTTTTACCCAGGTGATTGATACAGTCATCGCCACAGCACAAAAGTTACCTGATTGGGAATATTTAGATTTTGGTGGTGGCTTTGGCTATCCTTATCACCACAACAAAACAGCCTTTGACTGGGAAATATTTGGGGCTGAGTTAACCGAGAGAATTACTCGTTTAGGACGGAAAATTGATTTGGTGATTGAACCGGGACGAAGTGCGATCGCAGAATGTGCAACTTTGCTTGCTCAAGTTGTTTCTGTGAAATGGCAAGGAGAAAAACAGATTGTTGGAGTTGATACTACCGTTGCGAATCTTTCAGTACCCTCAGTACACGGCGGCTACCGAGAAATCGTCACCTGGAAGCAAGCAGACAATCCCCACTCCCTATTCACAACTGATATTTGTGGTAACACCACCTATTCACGAGATTATCTAGGGAAAGATTGCCAACTCCCAGCACTAAAAATTGGTGATATCGTTGCCATTCTAGATGTCGGTGCTTACGGTTATGCTATGTCGTCTCACTTTTTACACCGCCCCAAACCTGCGGAAGTTTTGCTAGAAAATGGCACACACCGTCTGATTCGCAAACGAGAAGACTACAGTGTTTTGCTCACAAATCAATTAATAACTAACATCCAACAACCATTATGAAGTGTATTAACTGCGGAACTGACAATAAACTAAAAGACCGGACAGCTAATCAAGGTCGGTGTATAAAATGCAATCATCCGTTTGCCTTTGAACCGACTAGTATGAGTAATGTTAAGATTAATGATCCTTTTTTTGCAAAGGCGATCGCTGACATTTCTGCAAATAACACTCTATTTTTCACTCCCAAACAACTTTTTTATTTATTAGATAATCGAATAAAAATAAAATCTACTGCAATAGTTGGTTTGTTGTTTTTATATTTATTTTTTAATATTTGGGTGCCAGGGTTCATAGGTGGCTTTGCCTCGTTATTGTTTGGTACTAATTCTTTGCTGATAGCATCTATTATATTTAATACATGCTTCATATTATTTTTATATAAAAAATCTACATCAAACAAAACAAATATTAAGTCTCGCCAAGAATATGCTAGATGCTTACAAATAATAGGATGCATAATTCTTGCTGTAGGAATTTACGCTAGCTTAATTATATATAACTCGTTTAGTCTGTTTGTCATCGCCGTTATTCTAGGGATGTTGTCGATATACTTTGGAACTCGACAGCTACGACAAACTAAATTTACACAGGAGTTTTTAATTTCTCAAAATGATTTCCAAGGTTGGCTAAACCGTTGGCAGCAAATAAATGGTTCAATTCTCAAAATCCTGCCTCCTTCAAAGCAGGAAAATACAACAGCCACGGTTAATCCTGATGTGACTGCTTACAGCTTTGATAGATTAGTCGTTTGTGATAGTGCTAGCATTGTTCAAGTATTAATTGCTAATAATTTTCACTTTGAAAATAATTGTGCAATTCTCAGCATTACCGGATATCCCCAAAGCATTTTTGACACCACAATGCAAATGCTGCGCCGCAATCCAGATTTAAAAGTCTATGCAGTGCATGATTGCAATCCACGAGGAATTGGTTTAGTTCATCATTTGAGAAATAATGCTAATTGGTTTCTCGATAGCGAGATTGTAATTATTGATATTGGACTAACACCACGTCAAATTATCGCTACTAAACGCGGAATGTTCATTCAATCTTCTCCAGAGTCAGCACAAGCAGCTAAACAATTGACTGAAGAAGTTCGTCGAAGTTTATCTGCTGAAGAATTAGCATGGTTAGAATCTGGAAAGTTTGTGGAATTGGAATCTTTCACTCCCCAAAGAATAATTAAAGTTCTACAAAAGGGTATTGCTGGCAGTCAAAGTTTAGAAAGTGATGACAGCAGCTTGCTTTTAGTAGGCGATACGGGTAATGATATGTATATTGTTCAAAGTTTTGGTTGATATAGCGATCGCATCCCAGATGTGCACAATAGAAGTCGAATTCCTGTTATAAAGCATTCGCCTTTGAAGGAAATCCTTTGGATTTACCGGAATTATGTAGAAATTGAAGTTCAGATGTGGTGAGGTCGCGCCATTGTCCCACTTGTAAGTCATCTAATTTTAGGTGGGCTATGCTGACTCTGACCAACCGCAAAGTCGGAAATCCTACAGCCGCAGTCATGCGCCGTACTTGGCGGTTTTTTCCTTCTGTCAAGGTCATTTCCAGCCAAGCTGTCGGTACATTTTTGCGAAATCTAATCGGCGGAGTGCGTTCAGGTAGCTGTGGCTCTGTTGGTAACAGCTTAACTTCTGCTGGTTGAGTGCGGTAATCTTGAATTTCCACACCTGTTTGCAATCTTTTTATCGCATCTACATCTGGAATTCGCTCTACCTGTACCCAGTAAGTGCGTTGATGACCAAAACGCGGATGGGCGAGACGATGTTGCAATTGTCCATCGTTCGTTAACAGCAACAACCCTTCACTATCCCAGTCTAAGCGTCCCACAGGATACACATCAGGGACATCAATATAATCTTTCAGGGTGCTATGGGTGGGAGCATCTTTTGTAAACTGGCTGAGAACGCCATAGGGTTTGTAAAAAATAATATATCGGTAATGATTTGTCATTGGGCAAAATTATGCAAGAACTTAGGCATCATAACAGTGTAAAAAATGAGCTATATAATGTAACTTACAAATTGACAGTCTTGGAAAAAATTGATTTAGGTAGCATTCCATGTACACCTTTGTGGGGACTGTTCACAACTTGAGTAATGTGAAAATTCACAGCTAAACTACATAATACATAAGCATCTTCTGGCGGCAAATTGGTGAAGCGTTCCAGAAAATCAATCATATTTTTCAAAGCCAGTTCCAAGGCTTCATCTAAGGTTTGAGCAAATCCCATTGTGATGATATGGGTTGGAGTTTCGGCAATTGGTGTTGTGAGTTGTAAATCCTTGCGAAGCTTGAGGGTAATTCTACCGTTCATGGAAGTTTCAATAGCGGTGACATTTACTTCGCCATCTCCCTGTGCAGAATGCCCATCACCAATAGAAAATAATGCACCTGGTACAAAAATCGGCAAAAATAAACGAGAACCAGCTTGTAGTTCGCGGTTGTCGATATTACCACCGTAAGAACCCGGTGGGATAGAAGTTCGAGAGGTTTCTGGAGTAGCTACACCAAGAATTCCAAAAAACGGTTTGAGGGGAATTTTTATGCCAGCACCCGTTGGAAATTCAGCGATATTGTTTGCTAAATCTAGAGGAATGAATCTCAAAGCAGGTTCAGGAAACTGATGTGGTAAAGCTCCCCAACCTGTACGAATGGCATTAAAGCCGACAGGTAAACTAGGTGCGATCGCATCTAATTGTACTTCTAAAACATCCCCTGGTTCGGCATCGCGCACATAAATTGGCCCTGTAAGTAAATGTGGCCCCCCAGCAATTTTGCGTTCTGGTAGAAGATTTTGGCAGATGTCGAGAAATTCTGGTGTGAGAAACTCAGGTGGTGCTTTGTCGTAAACGTAGTAACCACTATAAGTTTCCACATCAACTGTATCTCCAGAGTCAATAATGAGTGCTGGTTCTAGCAAATGGGAGAATCCACCTAGATGAACGGTTTCTTTTGAGGCTTTTAAAATGTAATGAGTCACGTCGCTTCGCTCCGAATTCAAAATTCAAAATTCAAAATTAATAATCCCGATAAATAAATTTACTTGCTCTGTATCATGAGTCTGTTTAGGTCATATCATCTCTGCCTAATCACTTATCAAAAAAACTATAAACACTCTTGATTGTCGTTAACTGTTAACTGTTGACGGTTAATAGTCATCAGTCATTAGGTAAATGTACAAATTAAATGCGTAACGGCTTAATTATACTGCTACCTGTGTAAAGCCTCTTCTAATATCTGATTGTTTTGCTTTAATCACCAATAGGGAGTTAGATTTATGTAAGTAATAATCCAAACTAACTTTTAATTTTTCAGCTACATGAAGTGGATACTCACTATATAGTTGAGCTTTTGTTTAATCGCAGATTTCAGCAAGGATAGGGGCAATCATAAATTCTCTAATTGATATTTCAGCCGTCGGGTTGAAAAGCCTTATATTTATTGCGCTGTAAATAATTTTGTAAAATTCTAAATAGCTAATGTCAGCAAAGTATCTTGGTAATTCTAGCTCTGTGCGATCGTAGCTGCGCTCAAACTCAGCTACTACATATATTGTTGGGTTAGGTAACAAAAAGTATTGACTAAAAGTATAACTTTGCTCAGGTTTTAAAATTTTATATTTACTCATGATTTTTATTGTGAATGAACTATACAGAAGATATTACGAATTACGAATTACGAATTACGAATTAGTATTATTATCTCAATAATTTGCTAAACTCCAACTTTGGGGATAGCAAATCAAAACAATTTGAGCAGGGAATTTGGAGGGGGTTGCAGAGTGGCTGATGATGAACGCATAGTCAATACACAACAGATACATCCAAAAGACTTTTCATGGAGATTATGGCCTGTTCTGCCACTCTACCCATATGGCAGGCGACAGACAATCCGCAAAGAAGTGGTCAAGGACACAATTTGGAATTTTGACCAGATTCAGGGGATTTTCTACGTTGTTGTACCGATTCGTATGACTGTGGTTAAGCTCGAAGTTGGAGGCCTTCTCGTCTACGCGCCTGTAGCACCAACCCCAGAGTGTATCAGGCTTGTAAATGAGTTGGTGGCAGAACACGGTAGTGTTAAGTACATCATCCTGCCAACTATCTCCGGTATAGAACACAAAGTCTTCGTCGGCCCCTTTGCCAGATACTTTCCGACTGCACAGGTGTTTGTAGCTCCCCATCAGTGGAGTTTCCCGCTAAATCTCCCCCTTAGCTGGCTTGGCTTACCCCCGAAACGAACTCAAGTACTCCCAGAAGATAGTAGCAAAACACCCTTTGCTGACGAGTTTGATTATGCAATGCTGGGGCCCATCGAGCTTGGCCCTGGTCGGTTTGCGGAAGTTGCTTTTTTCCACAAGCGATCGCATACTCTTTTAGTCACAGATTCTGTACTTTCTATCCCAGAAGATCCACCTGCGATCGTTCTATTAGATCCATATCCTTTACTATTTCATGCCAAGGATCGTGCTTCTGACATTGTTGCAGACATTCATGTAAATCGGCGTAAGGGTTGGCAGCGTATCTCGTTGTTTGCTTTATACTTTCAACCAAATGCCCTAAATATCCCCCAATGGAGTCAAGTATTGCAAGATGCCTTGAAAGCACCAGAACGCTCAAGGAAAGCTTATTTTGGATTGTATCCCTTTAAATGGCATCCAGATTGGCAGCGATCGTTTGATGCCCTGCAAGGGAATGGACGTTTGTTTGTCGCACCAATTTTACAGACGTTGATTCTGAACCGCGCACCAAAAGAAACCATCGACTGGGCTGAGAAAGTTGCAAGTTGGGACTTCGAGTGGATTATTCCCTGCCACTTTGATTCACCAATTAAAGCCGAGCCGTATCAGTTTCGCCAAGCTTTCTCTTTTTTGGAAAAGCAACCTGCTGTAAGTGGGGGTTTGTTCAACAGTAGTAGCTATCCTTTGCCAGAGGAGGATTTTAAAGCACTTAGGGAAATCGATGCAGGTTTAAATAAGTTTGGCATTGTGCCATCAGCAAAGGAGAAGGTGTAGGAGAAACAAGGGACTTCCAAATAAAAAAATATGCCATCGCTTTTAGGGCAGGGGAGCAGGGAGCAGGGAGCAGGGAGCAGGGGGAGGAAAAATCGTTTTGATTCCAAAAATTGGATAGTTTATTTTTTGGAGTTCCCCAATATAGCGCAATACAGTTCAGATAAGACCAAAACACTTGTAGAGACGGCGATTTATCGCGTCTCGAAAACCCAAGCGTATTGCAATATAGCGTTCTCTTTTGGATGCAGGGTACCCTACGAGTTGTTCACAAATGATTAAGTCTAGCTCTATCCACCTTAGAATATAGACAAACTAGCCCAGGTAAACAGTAGAAGCCTATGCCACAGGCAATCCTTAACCAAATTCTTAATCAGCTTAATATTTTAGAGCCAGAGGAGCTACAGCAACTGAATCAGGCTATCCAGAGATATCTTGTTGAACAAGAACAAGTTACTCAACAAGCGACATTTCATGAAGCACTGTTAACTTCTGGGTTAGTAAAACAACTCAAGCAACCAGCTTACAATCAGCAAACTGAACAGCAACTTATTCAGGTACAGGGTAAGCCTGTTTCTGAAACAATTATTGAGGAACGCTGCTAGATGGCAGCTTATTATTTAGATAGCAGTGCGCTGGTCAAACGCTACGTCAGTGAGATAGGTTCAGCATGGGTTTTAAGTTTATTTGATATCATGTCCGCCTAATTAGTTATAATTCCCGCATCTGTGCAAAAATCGCAAAAGCCTCTTTCCCCCTGCTCCCTGCCCCCTGCCCCCTGC
>NZ_WBKL01000053.1:0-49315 GCF_015714705.1 Nostoc sp. NZL
TAAGGGACTTCCAAATAAAAAAATATACCATCGCTATAGAGGCAGGGGGCAGGGAGCAGGGAGCAGGGGGAGGGATAGTCGTAGTGAAGTCCAGAAATTGGATAATTTAATTTCTGGAAGTCCCTAAGGAACAGGGGGGAGTAGTCCCAGAGAATGAAGTTTATAAGTTTTTGACTTTTATCAGATATCTAATGCTTAGATTTAAAAAAAAGAGCGATAATTAGTGTTGCGATACTTTTTTGTTAAAGCTTGATATTCCTTTCTTTTTAGCTAAAGGAGTAATAGCCCTCTTTGTTAAATGGCGATAAGGGTTTAAGTTATCCATAAATATATTTAACAGAAAAGTATTCATTTTTAGTGTGTATGTGATTTAAGCGCATTTTTTGAACGCAGTTACACCGAGGAGGTTGAGATGAGTCGTCTTCTTTACGAAAATTCAGTCTCATACAAAGGATATCTCATCATTCCATTTGTTTTTGGAAAAGTTGATAATTACGAAATTTATTCGTATAAATTACTATCTGAAATTGGCAATAAAAGCCAATTTCATAAAGCAGAAAACCCAGCAGAAATTTATGGAAGTAGCGTTAGTAATATCGTTGATCTTGCTAAAGAACATCTTGATCAAAATTCAGAGTTTGTTCATCGAGGGGATAGTTTTAAGTCGCGCTACATTTACCGAAACAATTTAATTATCATTTTCCAAGAAAGAGACAAATTCTTTTATGACCATTATCCACCAGAGTTATTGAATAATATTGCAGCTCCAAAATTATTCAAATCTGAATACGAATGTCTGAGTTGGATTAAACAAGGGCTTAATGGGCAACATGTACGGCAAAGAACTATTTGAACAAGCAATCTTGACTTTGGTGCAGAGATCCAAATCTAGCACCAGATACAATCTCACCGATCAACTTCAGCTTTGATAGTTACTGAAAAGCCGTATACGTCCATTGGTGAATATACTAACCAATGTTCAACAAACTAGGCGCAAGCAAGCTTCTGCATTGACTCAAATAAACAAAGACGCAATGTTATAACATTGCGTCTTTGCTTTTTATCCGAAATCATTTTCAGATTTACTTGTTAGGCTGAGGAGTTAGCCGCAGATAGGGTTTGACTTCCTGGTAGCCTTTGGGGAATTTCTCTTTGAGTACTTCTGGATCTTTGAGTGAGGGGACAATTACACAATCGTCTCCATCTTTCCAGTCAGCTGGTGTCGCTACGCTGTAATTATCAGTCAATTGCAGAGAATCAATCACCCGCAAAATTTCATCAAAGTTGCGTCCCGTGCTGGGGGGATATGTGAAACTCAGGCGGAGTTTCTTATTGGGGTCAATTACGAAAACCGATCGCACTGTCAAAGCCGCATTAGCATTGGGGTGGATCATGTCGTAAAGATCAGAAACCTTGCGATCCGCATCCGCCAAAATTGGGTAGTTGAGGGTGGTGCTTTGAGTTTCTTCGATGTCTCCCACCCAGCCTTTGTGGGATTCAACATCATCAACACTGAGTGCGATCGCTTTGACATTGCGCTTGTCAAATTCTGGTTTTAGCTTGGCAACTGTACCAAGTTCTGTTGTGCAAACAGGTGTAAAATCAGCAGGGTGAGAGAACAGCACAACCCAGCTGTCACCTGCCCATTCGTAAAAATCGATGTCGCCGTGTGTTGAGGCTTGCGTAAAGTTGGGTACTGTGTCACCTAGACGGAGAGCCATGTGAGATTCCCTGTAATTAGAAAAGCATATGTGTTCTACTTTGCCATCATGACATAAAACCCCTATTCCCCAATCGGACTTTAGCGGTTTGAAACAAAATTTTAGGTTGTCACCACTCTCGGATAAGGGACGAGGGAAGGTAAAGATTGTTAAGTGACATACTCCCACACTTTTGCAAGCGGTTGTCCGTAGGAGTATCTGTGCTTATCTGTGGTTAATTATTTTTTCCGTACCTGATCAATGCGGGAACCGCCATAGTTTAGATACTAAAACATAAACTTGTGTAATTTATAGCCAAAAATCCCCCAGATTTGGGGGATTTTGCGTTAAAGCCAGCAGCGGGATTTGAACTCGCGACCTTCCGATTACAAGTCGGATGCACTACCACTGTGCTATGCTGGCAAGTTTGGCGTAGGTGTAGCCTAATGTAGGCATTGCTTTTAAATAGCAACCACAATTTATGATTGTACCATAATTAAATTATTTGTCTACCTGTAATTGCTAAAAAATATTCGCCTCTTCAGAAATTAGGCTCAAAGACCTGAGATTTTGGCAATAACGCTGCTTTTGTGACCTTAGATGGGAGCGTTGGTCTTGCAATTGTGACGAAACAGAAAAAAATCATGTTGATAAATTGATATTCATGGCAAAAGCTAACTCAAATCCTGGGCTGGACGCAAAAATATTGTGTACAGTTCTAAAAGTGTATTTTCTTGACACGGCTGAATAAAGGAACAGAAATATATAATTATTTTTTACAGATCACAAGCATGGCAGCATTGCTCGGACGAGATTTATTAAGTCTAGCGGACTTCAGTCCAATGGAAGTTCAAGAACTTCTGCAATTGGCAACTCAACTTAAATCACAACAACTGAAGTTGCAGTGTAATAAAGTTTTGGGGTTGTTGTTCTCCAAAGCTTCAACTCGCACACGGGTAAGTTTTACTGTGGCGATGTACCAACTGGGTGGACAGGTAATCGATCTCAACCCCAATGTCACTCAAGTTAGTCGCGGGGAACCTTTGCAGGATACGGCGCGGGTGTTAGACCGATATCTGGATATTTTGGCAATTCGCACTTTTGCACAGCAGGATCTGGAAACTTTTGCTCACTATGCTAAGATTCCGGTGATTAATGCGCTTACTGATGCAGAACACCCCTGTCAAGTCTTAGCGGATTTATTAACGATTAAAGAAAGCTTTAACACCCTTGCTGGGTTAACTTTAACCTACGTGGGTGATGGGAATAATATGGCTAATTCTTTGATGTTGGGCTGTGCTTTAGTGGGGATGAATGTCAGAATTGCCACTCCTAGCGGATATGAGCCAGATTCTCAGATTGTAGAACAAGCAAGAGCGATCGCTAATAACAAAACGGAAGTCCTCGTCACTCATGATCCTGAATTAGCAGCTAAGGGTTCTGCTGTACTTTACACTGATGTTTGGGCAAGTATGGGGCAAGAAGCAGAAGCAGACAACCGGATGCCAATTTTCCAGCCTTACCAAATTTCAGAGCAGCTATTAAGTCTTGCTGACCCAGAAGCAATTGTTTTACACTGCTTACCAGCCCACCGTGGTGAAGAAATTACCGAAGCAGTTATTGAAGGTTCTCAATCACGAGTTTGGGAACAAGCAGAAAATCGCTTACACGCCCAAAAGGCTTTGCTTGCGAGTATCTTAGGGGCAGAATGAAAGAAGTTAGGAGTTAGGAGTTAGGAGTCAAAATAGCGAATGTGTGATTGGCTCCTAACTACTTCCTGGTAAAAAATCCAAAATAAATGGGTAAAAGAAAAGAGAATTATTTTTCTTTTGCCTTTCATATTTTTACTTTTCTCTTGTTATGGGGAGTTTTTTGTAGTACTAATGTTCTAGAGACATTTATAATTACTTCCGGCTTTCTTTATGGAACGTCTAACTGAAGCTCAACAAGAACTTTACGAATGGTTGGCAGAATACATCAGATCGCACCAGCATTCGCCTTCAATTCGGCAAATGATGCAAGCGATGAACTTGAAGTCACCAGCACCAATTCAAAGTCGCTTAGAACATTTACGCACTAAAGGATATATAGAATGGACTGAAGGTCAAGCACGAACGATTCGGATTTTGCGTCCAGTGAAGCAAGGTGTACCAATTTTGGGGACGATCGCTGCTGGTGGTTTAATAGAACCGTTTACTGATGCTGTAGATCATTTAGACTTTTCTAATATCTCGTTACCTCCCCAAACCTACGCTTTGCGCGTTGCTGGCGATAGCATGATTGAAGACTTAATTGCTGATGGCGATGTCGTATTTCTGCGTCCAGTAGCAGAACCAAATCATTTAAAAAACGGCACCATTGTCGCCGCCAGAGTAGATGGATTTGGTACCACATTAAAACGTTTTTATCGCCAAGGCGATCGCGTTACCCTCAAACCAGCAAATTCTAAGTACAATCCCATTGAAGTCAGCGCCATACAAGTGCAGGTACAAGGTTCTCTCATCGGTGTTTGGAGGGGTTACAACTGAGTAATAGAAAATGGGGAGTGGGGAAGAGATAATCAATACCCAATGCCCATTAATTAGGGTTCATGACTACCTTTGTGCTTAACATTTTATGTACCTGACGCAAAATTCAGTGCAGCAACTGCCCACTTTCCGATTAAAATTGCCATTTGCAAGGGAAAGTAAGGGCAGTTATCACACTTCGCAACCATTACCAGGATGCCCAAGAATGCCTCTGTCTCTGCAATTGCGGCAATATCAGCGAGAAGCGATCGCTAGCTGGTTTACCAACAATGGCAGAGGGACGCTGAAAATGGCTACTGGTAGTGGTAAAACAATTACCGCATTAGCGATCGCTTGTGAATTATATCAGCAGATTAATTTACAAGTTTTGTTGGTGGTATGTCCCTACCGCCATCTCGTTACCCAATGGGCACGAGAATGTGAAAAATTTAATTTGCAACCCATTTTAGCTTTTGAGAACTTACGCACTTGGCAAAGTCAACTTTCTACGCAAATTTATAATCTGCGTTCTGGTTCTCAAAGGTTTGTCACGGTGATTACTACGAACTCCACTTTAATTGGAGATGGGTTTCAGTCTCAACTCAAATATTTCCCCGCCAAAACTTTAATTATTGGGGATGAGGCGCATAATTTAGGCGCACCCAAATTAGAAGAAAGTTTACCGCGTAGTGTTGGGTTGAGACTAGCTTTATCTGCCACACCGGAAAGGTATTTTGATGATTTTGGTACGCAATCTTTATTTGATTATTTTGGCCCAGTTCTCCAGCCAGAGTTTACTTTGAGGGATGCGATCGCTCAAGGTGCTTTGGTGCATTATCTGTATTATCCGGTGTTGGTAGAGTTAACTGAAGCAGAAAGCATTGCTTATTTAAAGTTAACTAAAAGAATTGGGCGATCACTACTATATCGAGATCGAGAAAATAGCGAAACGGGAAATTTTGAAGACAATGAAGATTTAAAGCCTTTGTTAATGCAAAGAGCAAGATTAATTGGTGCGGCGGAAAATAAATTAAATGCTTTACGGGATTTAATGGCAACTCGCCGCGAAACTACTCATACACTTTTTTATTGTAGTGATGGTTCCCAAGATGCAGGACAACGTTCATCTCTACGCCAACTTAAAGCTGTTGCTAAAATTCTGGGGGTGGATTTGGGGTACAAGGTAAGTACCTATACAGCCCAAACAACTTTACAAGAAAGAGAACTATTACGTCATCAATTTGAAAGCGGTGAATTACAGGGTTTAGTGGCAATTCGTTGTTTAGATGAAGGTGTCGATATTCCGGCAATTCAAACTGCGGTGATTTTATCAAGTTCTGGTAATCCCCGCCAATTTATCCAGCGACGGGGGCGAGTTTTACGTCCTCATCCTGCTAAGGAACGCGCGACAATATTTGACATGATTGTTTTGCCACCAGATTTAGATAGAGAAACTATAGAAGTTGAGCGTAATTTGTTGAAAAAGGAATTGCGCCGCTTTGTAGAGTTTGCTGATTTGGCTGATAATGCAGGCGTTGCAAGAATGAAGTTACTTGATTTACAAAAGCGATATGGTTTATTAGATATTTGATGATGAACCAGAAAATAATTGTATGTTTTTGTAAAATTTTTCGAGATTTGAAAAAAGAAGCATTAAGTATGAAATAATAAGATTATGAGTTAGATCATAATTGGATATAACCTGCGTTAAAAATTTCACCTCCATCCCATTATGATCTAGATTGTTACTATTAATAGTAACAGAGAACGATTAAATGATAAAGTATTTTTTCAAATAAATTATAAATTTAAAAAAATAGTTTTTGCAAAATTAAAGATAACGCAAACAGTGGCTTTACGGAGGCAATTGCAACACTAGAGAAAGTTAAAATATAGAAAAAGCATATTTCAAAATCCGATATGTCACAAGAGACGAATATCGATGATGTACAGGAGCCAATAACCAGTGCTCCACCAGAAGTACGGCAAATCATTGAGCGGGTATGGAAGCTGGAAAAAGGCAGGCTAGATAAGAAGATTAACACCCATATAAATGACAATATTTTGGACATTATTAAGGAAGAGGTGCGATGAAGCTGACTTCAATCAAGCTATGCAACTTTCGCTCCTTTTATGGTACGACACCAGAGATGATCCTAGCTGGGGGAGATGCTCAAAACACGACGATTATTCATGGTAATAATGGCTCTGGAAAAACTAGCTTGCTAAATGCCTTTACGTGGGTATTGTATGATAAATTTAGTGCAGCATTTGCATCGATAGAGCAGTTGGTAAATAAGCGTGCGATCGCAGAAACTCAAAAAGGTCAAGCTGTAGAATGTTGGGTAGAGATTGGCTGGGAACATGAAGGTAAGCGCTATCGAGTTAAACGCGCCTGTCGGGGTTATAAAAACGAAGGTGATTTTGACGCTGGCAAAACTCAATTAACCATGTGGGTTGGTGCGGATGATGGCAAATGGAATATACCAACTCAGCAACCAGACGATATAATTAATCAAATTTTACCCGCTACTTTACATCAATATTTTTTCTTTGACGGCGAACGAATTGAAGAAATAGTCCGTTCTGATAAAAAAGCTGAAATTGCCGAAGCTACAAAAATCTTCTTGGGTGTGGAAGTAATCAACCGTTCCATCAGACATTTGGGAGATGCTAAAAAAACTCTAGAAAATGAGTTAAAAGCTATTGGTGATTCTGAAACCAAACAACTATTACGACAGCAAGAAAAGATAGAACGAGAGCGTGAACGCATTACCAAACGGCAAACTGAAATTAAAGAAGAGTTAGAATATCAACAAACTTTTAAAAAAGAGACAAGCAATCGTTTACGAGAATTGAGTGCTGCGAAAGAATTGCAAGAAAGATGGCAGGATTTAGAATCGCAGAAAGCGGCGAATCAAGAAGAATATAAAAAAACTAAGGAAGCGCTGAAAAAAGTTATTTCCGCGCGGGGTTATACAGTTTTACTCTCAGAAACTACATCCCAGTTTCGAGGAATTATCAATGACTTGAAGCAGCGAGGCGAGTTAACATCAGGAATTTCGCGGGAATTTGTGAATGATTTACTCAATTCTCAACGCTGTATCTGTGGTGCAGAGTTGCATGATGGTAATAATTCTCATACTCATGTGAGTGCTTGGTTAAATAAAGCAGGTTCCTCGGCGGTGGAAGAAACTGCAATTCGGATGAGCGCTCAAGTAGATGAAATTGATAAGCAAGCCATAGGATTTTGGGAAGAAGTTGATAGAGAACAAACTAGGATTAATCAGTTAAGGCAAATCATATCCCAAATTGAAATTGATTTAGACAATATTCAAGAACGGTTGCGAAAAGATGCTAATGAAGAAATTAGCAGTTTGCAAAAACGGTTAGATGAAATTGAAAGTAAAATTGATGAATTAAACCGAGAACAAGGTGCAAATCAGCAGCAGATTGCTCAACTCACAACTGAAATTGAAGGTTTGAACAAACAAATCGCCAAACAAAAGCTGAATGAAGACAAGCAAACTTTAGCACAGCGGCGAATTAACGCTACTCAAGATGCAATCGAACGGTTAACAGAAGTTAGGAATCGTCAAGAGCAACAATTTCGCCTGCAACTAGAAAAGCGAGTACAAGAAATATTTATGGAAATTTCTGTAACTCCATACATTCCTAAAATCAGCGATAAATATGAACTGACATTAGTAGAAAATACCACAGGTATAGAAGCACCAGTTGCAGCATCCACCGGGGAAAATCAGATTCTCAGTTTATCCTTTATTGCCAGCATCATTGACAAAGTACGGGAATGGAGTGAGAAAAGAAAAATGATGATGATTCCCGATAGTAGTACTTTCCCAATTGTCATGGATTCACCCTTTGGTAGTTTAGATGAAAGTTCGCGGCGACACATTGCTAAGACAATTCCTCAATTAGCGAATCAGTTGATAGTTTTAGTTACTAAGACTCAGTGGCGGGGTGAAGTAGAAGCAGAAATGACAGACAGAATTGGTAGAGAATATGTGCTTACATATTATTCTTCTAAGCCGGATTGCGAACAAGATTATATTGAGTTGGCTGGGGAAAGATATCCTTTGGTGAAACAAAGTCCGAATGAGTTTGAGTATACGGAAATTATGGAAGTTGAACGTTGAACGGGATGGGTAATTACAGTGTGTCAACTTAGAGCCAAGGCGAATGAAATTCGCGGCTACACAAACAAAGCCCACCTTTCCTTCGGAACGCTACGCGAACGTGGGCTAAGGTTTTGTCTCTGTAGGCGCGGTTTATAACCGCCTTTATTAAGTTCTTTACGAATTACGAATTACGAATTACGAATTACGAATTACGAATTATTTTAATGCTCCTCAAAAAAACTACAGTACTCGTCGTTTCCCTCTTAACTCTATCAACCCCCAATGCCCTAGCCTTTTCTGACACCCAAAGCTATTGGGCAAAAAATTGTGTCCAGCAACTAGGAGAGCGTAAACTTATTACAGGCTACCCTGATGGTAGTTTTCGCCCAGAAGCAACAGTGACACGCGCTGAAGCAGCAGTGTTGATGCTAAATGCTTTTCCTGATTCACCAGTGAAACGCACTGCTACGTCATTTAAAGATGTACCCAGTAATTATTGGGCGAATAAAGCAATTTCTACGGCTTACCAAAAAGGATTTTTTTCTGGTTATCCCGGTGGAATTTTCCAGCCTAACCAGCCAATTCCTCGTGCCCAAATCATTGGTGTCGTAGCTGGTGGGAAAAATTACAGTCCTTTATCCAACCCAACGCAGATATTACAAAAATATTTTAACGACGCGGGACAAATTCCTAACTATGCCCAAAATGCGATCGCATCTGCGACTATTAATAGTATTGTTGTCAATTATCCTAATGTCAAACAGCTAAAACCATTGCAAAGCGCTACTAGAGGCGAAGTTGCAGCTTTGATATGTCGGGCGTTAAATATCTACACGGTTCCCCCACAATATATTGCTGGAGTCGAAGTACATCCGCAAGAAGTACGCCCTTTACCAGGAAAACTCGATATTATTCCCACCTTTAACAGCAATAGTCCCGAACTGGTAACAACTGAAGGAATTTTACTATCAACTTTCCCCCCAAATGGAAAACAAGTACAGTCAGCACATTTAAATTATCCCTTTCAAGGCAGATTTGATATATTTGCTCATCATATCGTCAGGGCAGAAACATCAGCCCAAAGCCGCACTGTTTACCAAGGGATAATTGTACATAATCCAGGAAATGAACCTGTGACGCTGCAAGTATTACAAGCAGCTAGTTACCTCACCAAAGAAGCACCATTTATCGCTTTACCTGATGTGGTAGAAAATCCCCAAGGTACAGTTTACTCTGGGTCAGGCGATCGCACAATGAATGATGTATTGCGGGGAGTTCGGCAAGGGATTTTTCCCGAAAAGCTGGTGATAGAACCAAAAGAAACGCAAATCCTAGCGAATTTACCCATTCCCGTACAGGCTCCTGCTTCTAACGGTCGCACTACGATGATGCGCTTGGCAAGTAGTAGTCCAGTTTATCTCGCAAATTTAGTTAAAAATAGTAATATTCCACCCACCTTAGCCGAGTGGCAAAAGCTTCTGGATACAGGCAGTTTAGCAGGAAAGCGTGACCCCATTCCTACACCTCTCGACCCTCCCAGAGAACCAACGGTATTTAGTCGCGTTGCTGGTGTCTCCCAAGGAGCGCAATGGCAAACACAGCTTACGGATAATTCTAATGTATCTGAGTTAACAATACCTCAACCAGGAAAAGCGTTTTCTTATCCTTTGGGAACTGTACATTTAATTACTCTCAGCACTGGGCAAATTCAAAGTGCAGCGATGTTAAAACGCTATCCTGATACAGCATACTTTGCCCACAGTAACTATGGTGTTGAATACAATCTGACTGTACCCCTCAGAAATATTACTAATCAAACTCAGACGGTAACTGTATCAATCCAGACTCCTATTAAGGATGAAGGGGGAACGGATAGACTGCTGTTTTTAAAGCCAGGTGTAGAACAAATATTCTTTCGGGGAACGGTGCGGGTGCGTTATATCGATGATAATGGTGTGGAAAAGACGCGCTATGTGCATTTGGTACAGCGTCGGGGACAAAGGGGTGAACCATTGGTGACGCTGAAGATGTTGGCGGGTGGGAAGCGAGAAGTACAGGTGGACTTTTTGTATCCTCCAGATTCTACGCCGCCGCAGGTGTTGACGGTGAGAACGGAGGGGTGATTTTTTCACTACACAGCTTTCAGAAGCCCTGTGCTAATTGGTGTTCACACTCAAATCATAATGAAAAGTGGAAATTCAGGCAAAACTCTTATGCTGACATTTACCCAACTTAAACCACCTAATCCTGATGTCGCAGTCACCTTTACTCTGGCGCTGACAGCAGAAGAACGTACCCGCAGCCGTCATCGCTTTGAAACGGAAGATAGCAAGGTTGTGTTTCTACATTTACCTAGAGGAACTGTTTTACATGATGGCGATATTCTCCAAGAAGAAACCCATAGCAGTTTAATCAGAATTACTGCCAAACCAGAACTAGTGCTGACTGCCTTTGCCCAAACACCACTTTTATTACTACGGGCGGCATACCATCTCGGAAATCGCCATGTACCTGTAGAAATTACCCCAACTTATTTACGCTTGTCCTCAGATTCGGTTTTACACAGTATGTTGAAACAATTGGGGTTAGAAGTTAAAGAGGAAATTTTACCGTTTCAGCCAGAATTGGGAGCTTATGGACAACACCATCATGCTCACTGATAGCCATCTTTTGAGTATTTTACAACTGGCTAGCCCCGCTTTGCCCGTAGGAGCATATAGCTATTCTGAAGGTTTGGAAATGTTGGTGGAAAATGGTACGATCGCTAACCACACACATCTCAAAGATTGGTTAAAAGCAGAGTTACTCTACGGGGCAATTCGGCTAGAAGCGGCGGTAATGGTACGATCGCAGCAAGCTGCCAAAATACATGATGTAGAGTCGCTATGTCGTTGGAATCTGTGGTTATCCGCTGCTAGGGAAACAGAAGAGTTACGCGCCTCTAGTTGGCAGATGGGGCGATCGCTCATCCAATTACTTGGTAAACTAGAACCACAGATTGTGCCTATTGTCAATGCTGTAGGTAATCCTTGCAATTATGCGATCGCTTTTGGCATTGCCATTGCCCATTGGCAAATCAGTATTAAAGCCGGATTACTCGGATATCTGCATAGTTGGGCAAGTAATTTGATTACTGCTGGTGTGAAACTTATCCCCCTTGGGCAAACCGCAGGACAGCAGTTATTGCTAGATTTGCAACCATTAATTAGCGCTGCGGCATTGGAAATTCTCGCGTTGGAGGATGATCAACTTGCCTGTTGCAGTTGGGGTTTGTCGCTGGCGAGTATGCAGCATGAAACGCAGTATACAAGGTTGTTTAGGAGTTAGTCAAAATAATTCGTAATTCGTAATGACGCTCGAATACTCGCTAACGCTACGCTAACGTAATTCGTAATTATTACAAAGGACAAATGACAATGAATGTATTTAGAGTGGGAGTTGCTGGCCCAGTGGGTTCGGGGAAAACGGCTTTAGTTGATGCTTTGTGTAAGGGATTGCGTGAGCAGTATGAGATTGCGGTGGTGACAAATGATATTTATACTCAAGAGGATGCTCAGTTTTTAGTGCGTTCTCAGGCGTTGGCAAGCGATCGCATTTTGGGTGTAGAAACTGGTGGTTGTCCCCATACTGCTATCCGTGAAGATGCTTCGATGAATTTGGCGGCAATTGAACAGTTAGAGGAACGTTTTCTCGATTTGGATTTAGTATTTTTGGAAAGTGGCGGCGATAATTTAGCTGCTACCTTTAGCCCCGAATTGGTGGATTTAACAATTTACGTCATCGATGTTGCAGCAGGCGATAAAATTCCCCGCAAAGGTGGCCCCGGTATTACTAAGTCTGATTTGTTGGTAATTAACAAAACTGACCTTGCACCCTATGTTGGTGCAGATTTAAGTGTGATGGAACGAGATGCTAAAAAAATGCGCGGTGATAAACCTTTTATTTTTACTAATTTAAAAACTCAGTCTGGACTTGCAGATGTAATTAACTTTGTTTGTACAAATATCTGTTAAGCCTGAAAGTTTTCTATAAAGCCCGTAGATGACGGCTTCGCACACGTTCAGCACTACCGGTAGGAATCGCAGCAATTAATTTTTGCGTGTATTCCTCTTTGGGTTCTTGGTAAATGCTTTCGGCTGTCCCTTCTTCAACAATTTGACCGCGATTCATGACTAAAATGCGATCGCTCATAAATTTCACCACACTTAAATCATGAGAAATAAAGATATAAGTAAGCTGAAAATCTGACTGTAATTCTTTGAGAAGATTTAATACCTGCGCCTGTACTGAAACATCCAGCGCTGAAACTGATTCATCGCAGATGATAAACTTAGGATTCAATGCCAAAGAACGGGCTATGCAAATCCGCTGGCGTTGACCACCAGAAAACTGATGAGGATAGCGGTTCATCGCATCTGCACTCAAACCCACCCGTTCCAAGAGTTCGGCTACTCGCACTCGTCGTTGTTGCTTTGTTTTACCAACGGCGTGAATTAACAATGGTTCCATCACCGCGTCCCCAACCTTCATCCGGGGATCGAGGGAACTGAAAGGGTTTTGGAAGACTATTTGCATTTCCCGCCGCAGTTTTTGCAACGGTTCTCCTTTGAGGCTAGTAATATCTTGTTTCTCAAAGATTATCTGACCACTCATCGGTTCAATTAATCGCAGCAAGGTTCTGCCAAGGGTGGTTTTACCGCAACCAGATTCTCCTACCAAACCTAGTGTTTCCCCTGGTTTGACATCAAAGGAAACGCCATTAACTGCCATATTGTAGCGTTTTGTCCCACCAAACACACCGCGCACTGGAAAACCAACTTTCAGGTTGCGGATTTGCAGCAAAGGTTCCTTCTCATTGAAGTTTGCCAATCTTGCAGCAATCTCTTCGGTGGTGACTTCTGTGGGTTGTGTGGGTTCTTTGGCTTGAATTACTACTTGTCCCGTTGCTGTCTCTTCTGCACTCATGTAATCAGAAACGGTGAGTAATTTTTGGGGACGGCGGTTGAGTGTGGGGCGACAAGCTATTAAACCTTTAGTATATGGATGCTGAGGACTGCTGAAAATTTGCTCCGCAGTACCAGATTCGACAACTTTACCTCTATACATCACCGCTACTTGGTCAGCAATTTCCGAAATTAGCCCCAAGTCGTGAGTGATGAAAATCATTGCCATATCACGGCTTTGTTGCAATTCGCGCATTAACTCCAAAATAGTCGCTTGCACCGTCACATCCAAGGCTGTGGTTGGTTCATCGGCAATTAAAATTAACGGGTTGCAAGAAATTGCCATTGCAATCATCACCCGTTGCAACTGACCCCCAGAAAGTTCATGAGGGTAGCGTTCCAGCATGGCTTCTTTGTGTTCTTTAACCAACTGGGACAACTTTGATGGTTCTGGTTTCGATGAATTGCTGTTGGTTTGATGCCAAGTTTCGATATACTGCTGCTGGATCTCCTCATCGCTAGCTAGAAGCTTAACCTCTTGTAGACCTGCGATCGCAATTTGTCGTGCTTGGGCTGCTGACACATTTTGATGCCGCATAATTGCTTCTGTTAGCTGAAACCCGATGTTATAAACCGGATTTAGCGAACTCATCGGTTCCTGAAAAATCATGGCGATGTCGCCACCACGGTGTAGCTGCATTTGCTCAGGAGGCAATTTTACCAAATCGATGGCGTTGGCATTCTCTTGAGGACGAAACCAGATTTCACCGCCAGTAACTATACCGGGAGTTTGCAACAAACCCATCACAGCTAGGGCTGTCACTGATTTACCACTCCCCGATTCTCCTACTATTCCTAGAGTTTCACCTCGATGCAAGCCAAAGGAAATACCATCCAAAGCTCTGACAGTGTTGCCATCACTGGGAAATTCAACTTGTAGATTGCTAACCTCTAGAACAGTTTCTCTCATAGGAATTGGGTGTGAATCTTAACTTAAAATTATTTGGATTTTAACAATAGTTTTGATCTATTATGTCGGTAAATATGGTTTTATGCTCCTTGGCAGTTTTTCACTGCTTAAACCTCAACCACAATTGACATCACATACTTCCACAATATACACGCATTTGCAATAAGGTTAAGTTATTGAATAGAGATTTGAAGTTGTTCTACATTTTGGGCAGTTGAATAATTGATGACAAAATTAGACTAAGGTCTATACATAAGTATGTCAATAAAATAGTTAAATTCTTGATAGAAGATACCAGAATACAAAGATAAGGGGTTGGCTAATTTAACCTAGGAATTGAGAGATGAGCGATCGCACATGGACGCGACACAACGCAGGGACATCATTTACAAATCCATCGCTTGTCTCATCCAATATTCCCACATTGGCCAATCCAACACGCGGTTTTGGTTTACCAACAAATAATACTCCACTCGCAACAGTCACAGAGGTAGCAGGCGACCTTCAAGAAGCCCAATCTGCTGATGAGCAATCATTAGAACCAGAAGCTATCAAAGAAAAGCCTCTTGTTCATGACATTAGTCGCATATCTTTGCGTCGTCCACAGCCGCAACTTACAGTTAGCCAGCCAGGAGACCAATATGAGCAGTCAGCTGACTGGGTGGCTAACCAAATTATGCTCCTGCCTAGACCTCAATCAAAGATAAATCCCGGTGAAATAGATTCACAAGATATAGTGCAGCGAAAATGTGCAGCTTGTGAGCAAGAAGAAGAGGAAGTACAACGCGCTAGTGATCACAGCGTTCCAACCCAAGAGAATATTGAGACTCAGTTAAATAATAGTAAGGGTGGGGGAAACCCATTATCTGCCGAAGTGCGAGACTTTATGGAACCGCGCTTTGGTAGTAACTTTGACAATGTGCGAGTACATACTGGCTCCAATGCTGTGCAGATGAGCCAGTCGTTGGGAGCGCAGGCGTTTACTCATGGTAGTGATGTTTACTTTGGTGCAGGTAAATCACCTGCTAATAACGAGTTGACAGCCCATGAGTTAACCCATGTGGTACAGCAGACAGGCAAGGTGCAAAAACAAAACGATACATCCACAGCACCAGCCCCCGTTGAACAGACAGCGAGTGGTATGCCGCCCAAAAAAGGTACAACCAAAATTGACAAAAAGAATGGCACAATTACCGCTTCTGGGAAAAACATCACCGAAGCAATTACAAACTTAACATCACAAGGAAAGGGCGAAGCGGGCAGTGTTACTTGTGCCCCAGAGAAAAGTGTCCAGACTTACCAAGCTGATGATCAATCTGCTGAAATTGTCTATGAAGCAGACGTTCTAGTTACAGAAACTAAGGCAATGCCCGTCTGGACTGAACTCGACCAACAATGCGAACCCGTTAAAAAAGAATGGGCAAGGTTTTATAGCGCTCTAGATACGCACGAAAATGGGCACATTAGTATTGACGAGAAGGCTTTTAAAGATTTACACAAAAAGCTGCTTGGCAAAACAACCTCAGCATCTGACAAGATTTTTAACGATACTTACGCCCAAGCAAATACTGATAACAACACCTACGACACCACAACTAAGCACGGTCTGACTCAAGGTACAGGAGTAACCCCGGTACAGTGTGGCCCAGAAAAAGTTTCTCAAAATGAAGATGAATCAAATGCAGAGACAGAAGTTCAAACTAAGCAGCAGGCGGGGATAAAAACCCTACAGCACAAGTCTAGTAACGATTTTCTGTCTAATAAAACAACACTGCAAACAAAACTTAGCCCTACTCTCTCAGTTACTTCGCAGCCACATTCGACCATACAAGCACAACCGCAGACTAACAAAGTGCAGATGAAATGTAGTGCTTGTGATCTAGAGGATAGTGTACAACGTAAGACGATCGCTCAAAACATCACTTCCCACAAAGACAACAAATCAATTCAAAAACTGGGTTGGAATGATATCAAGGATGCAGCAGGTGCAGGTGCTAACTGGGTTGGTGATCAAGCTAGTGCAGGCGCTGAATGGGTCGGAGATAAGGCTAGTGATGTGGCTTCTATGGGTAAAGATGCCTTTGCTGCCCTAGTTGCGAGAATTGCCCCTGGTTTGGCTAATTTGATTCGCCAAGGGCCGATGGGGTTACTGGGTGAAAAAATCAAAGACGGCATCAAAAGCTGGGTCTCTAGCATCGCTGGAAACATCGATATTGCTGGTGTGATTGCTCAATTGCAGGGCAGTTTTACAGGCGTGTTTGAAGGGATTCAAGATGTTACCAAAGGTGATCCAGCCTCTTGTCGGAATTTTGCCAATAGTTTAAAGGCGTTGCAAGACTTAGGACACGCCTTCATGGAAAATGCCGCTGTCAAACAAATTCAGGCGGTATTTTCTCAAGTTAAAGGCGTTTTCCAAAAAGTTACTGATTTAGCGATCGCCCCAGCGTTTGATGCGTTGATGAGTGTTGCAGGCGGCGTATTTGACACCGTTAAGGGACTGGCAACCACAATCTGGGAATGGGGTGCCCCCGTTCGCAATACTCTAGGCGCTGCCTGGGATTGGGTGAAAGAACAACTCGGCATTGGTGGTGATGGCGAAGGTGGCGTTCTGGGATGGCTGAAGACCAAAGCCTCGCAGGTGTGGACAGAAATTAAAGGCACTCTTGCCCCAGTACTTGGCCCTTTGAAGACTGTGGGCAGTGTCTTACTAGCTTTTTCACCAGTGGGTTCAATCTACCTCATCGTCAAATATGTGCCGCAGCTAGTCAAAGCGGTGCAATGGTTATGGGCGCATAAAGACGATAAAGATATTGTCAAAAAAGCTCATGAGGAAATGGGCGATACGATTTTGCCGGAACTGCTGAGTAATCTAGAAGGATTTGCTCAAACGATGCAATCTACAGTTAGCAGTTTGGTAAATCAGGCAGTTCAATTAAGTGAAGCAGTTTTAGAATTGTTAGGCGCAATTAGCGGAGTGCCATTATTAAGCATGGCACAAAGCTTAGTGCAAACAGTATCAAATGGGGTGAAGGAATTCATCAGTTGGTGTCAAGAAGGATTCCAATCAGCCGCGAAGACTGTCCAAGAATTCGCCAGTAAAATTGTCACGAAGATTAAACCCTACATTGGCGTGCTAACTTCATTAGGGTTAGCGATCGTGAATCCGGCAATGATTCCGGTCATCCTGGCAGGTTGGGCTTGGCAAGCTTTGGATGATTGCTACAAAGCTCCAATTATTAATTTCTTACTTGACATTGTTATTGGCCTGTTGCAGGCTGCGCCCTCGTTACCCATGTTTGGGTTGCTCTGGCCAATAATCAAGGCAGGTGTCCTTGGTTTCCTTCAAGGAGTTAAAGGCAAGCCAGATCACGAAAAGGTTGCGATCGCCAACAAGTTGGCTAAAATCATCAGCGGTGGCAGTCCTGCATTTATTGTTGGATTTGTCAAAGGTTTACTCAAGGGCATCTGGGAAGGTCTCACTGACCCATTTGTGCTGATATATGAAGCCATCAAGGGATTGGGCAATCTAGTTACCTGGCTTAACGATGTGGCGAACCAAGCACTTTCTCCCACACCGACAGATCAGCCAGCATCAGCCCAGGAAGGAACAGCATCGCCAGCAACCGCTGCTAATAACAACGTGGAAATGGGTGAACGGATGCAGCAAATGGCTGGAGAACTGCAACCACCTGTAGAGCAGGTAAGCCAGGGCTTTATGCCAGCCGTGCAGGAGGTATTCAGCGGCGGCGGTGCTATGTCCTTCGAGCAATTGATGCAGAAGCTTGGTGATGCCTGGGGTAGTGTTGAGACGGCGCTGATGAATGCAGGTGGCACCCTTGCCGATAAAGTGTGTCAATTCATGTTGCAGGATAGTGCCGAAGGCGAGATGGGCGAAACGGTCGGTTGGTTAGCCGGAACGATCGCCTTTGAAGTAGTTCTCGGTATTCTAACCGCAGGTTCTTGGACAGCCGCTAAAGGTGCGATGAAAGGACTCAAGCTCTTTGCCAAGATTCTCGACTGGACAGGCGAGGCGATGGGGTTAGCATTTAAGGGCTTGGCTAAAGTTGGTGGCTTTATCCTGGATGGTATTAAGGGATTAGGCAAGCTTTTGGGTAAGGCAGGTGGTGCAGCAAAAGTCATCCTGGATGCTCTGGGTGAGATTGGGCAAAAACTAATTACCTTTGCAGACGAATTGCTTGGCAGAGCAGCTAAAGGAGCAGCTAGTGAGGTCGCTGAAGAAACTGGTGAGAAAGCTGCTAAAGAGGTAGTTGAAGAAGCTGGTGAAAAAGCTACTAAAGAGACAGTTGAAGAAGCTGGTGAGAAAGCTGCGAAGGAGGGAGCTGAGGAAAGCGGCGAGAAAGGTGCGAAAGAGACAACCGATGATGCAGCTAAAAAGGCTGCTGAATTGCCTGCTGCGATCGCTAAGGCGAAATCAATCACGGAAACTAATGATATCGCAGATACACCAGCTCCAATCCTGCTTGGAATCCTAACATCAACTGTTAAACCTCAGTATTCTTGGATTAAGGGGTTTGAAGCGCGTCCAAAGCGGCCGGGCCATTACTCTATTCATATGATTGCTAGTGACCATGAAATTGACTCAGACTACAGTACTGATGAGATTAAAAAACTGGAGTCACAAGCCAAAGAATTTGAAGCCCAGCTAAAAGAAGCATCAGCAAAAACCAGAGAAGCAGAAGCCAAGGCAGTTGAGGCCAGAAGAACTGCTGATGAAGCGACAAGTCATGTCAAAGCAACGGAGGCAGAAGCAAAAGCGGCTGAGGCCAAAGTTCAACAGGCAGAAATAGAAGCCCAAGCAGCAGAAGCAAGAGCTAAGAATGCGGAGGGTACCACGGAAGAAGCAGCTCAAGCCAAACAAGAATTGCTCAAGGCTAAACAAGAAGCAGAGCAAGCTAAACAAGAGGTACTCAAGGCTAGGCAACAAGCAGAGCAAGCCAAGAAAGAATTTCAAGTCTTAGAGCAGGCCAAAGCTAAGGCTAGCCTAGAGGAAACTGAAGCTAGACAAATTGAAGCGATCGCTAGAGAAGAAGCATCTCTAGTGAAACAAGAAGCACTTACAAATCAGAAAGTTAAACTTCAAGGAGACCGTGCTGCTTTAGATAAAGAAATTGATGAGTTAAGAACAGAAGCGGCAAAAGCCCAGAAGAAAGTTGATGAAGCTTCTAAGAAGATCCCTGACAAAAGAGGGGCGGAAAGAAAGCTTGCTGAAAATGAGCTAGATCAACTGCAAAAAAGGCGGGACAAGATTAGTAATAAACTTTCAGAGAAATCAGGAGAGAAAGCGAAGCTAAACAGTCAGATTAAAAACATAGAAGAACAAATACAAGCAGAAATTCGAGCTTCTAGAGCAGTTCCACCAGAAATTGCTAAAAAACTTCGTGACAATAGTCCCAATGATGAATTGCGTAAATGGGTTAATGATTCCAGCAATCCTCAAGTCAAGTTTGATCCTGTAACTGGCAAGCCAATCGATCCTGTTTATGGAAGGCCAGTGGATAGGCTTTCTCCCGATCACATTGTTCCTTTGGAGGAAATAAAACAAATGCCAGGTTTCAATAAGCTGACATATCAACAGCAGCTAGAGGTTGCAAACTTGAGAGAAAATATTATGGGTATAGATCCCCGTGTGAATTCAGCAAAACAAGATACCTCTTGGACAGTATTTAAAGGACACTCAGAATTTGGTGCGATTGATCCAAAAGTTCAAGCAAAACTAATTCAGGCAGAAAAAGATGCAAGAGCAGCATTAGAAAAAGCGATTGAGGCAAGATTACCGTAATGAAATTTCAACGTCAAATAGGAGCATTCAACGTAGTTGCTCATTGTCCTGACGATCTTGAGCATCAAGCTCAAGCACTATTAGATAAACTTGCTGAGATTAATCAGCAGAAATCTAACCTTAAAGATGGGACTAAAGTTGAGTTCGGTTGGTCTATTTTAACTCTGCGTGGCAATGAAGATGAACTTGTCGTTTGTGAACCATATTTCAGCGATGATCCATTTCAAAACTATCTACCAGTAGTTGATGACACTCTAAGAGTGATTACTGAACAAATAGAGTTATTAAATCGTGTTGGGGTAGAAGGAGTCAATCCAAGCTTTCAAGATAAAGTAGTAATTGCCAAAGGGTCTCTCCAGGCAAACCATATCTATCTTGAACGTAAATCACCTGAGGCTAACACCCATAACTCAGGTTGGTATATCGGAGAAGTTACACAAGACAAGCCCGAACAAACTGATGATAACTTTGAAGCTGTTTATGTGTACCAACTGCTAAATCAACGTCCTGCTCTTATGCCAATTCTTGCTTTACCACCTGGGTATCTAGTTATTGTCAATGAAGATATAATTGAAGCAATTTTTAATAAAGATAACCAGAACATTTGGCAGTAAAAAATTAATGACCTTATAGGATAAAGTTCTCTATGGGAACTAAGGCTGAAGATTATCAATATCAATTAGATGCAGAGCTAATCTTATGCGATCGCACCATCTCCCCCTTACCCATCCACGCTCTAGCTCTAGCTTTGACAAAACTAGAAGAGGATTTGATTGAATGTCGTCTCAGGTTTCAAATCAATGCAGAACTTCACCGACACATCGAAACTGAAGCCCTATTCAATCTCAAACCAGAAATTCGTGTCCCGCTTTCCAGTAAAGATTTTTTATCTGAAACAGATATCGAAATTGAGATTAGTTTACAGCCAGATTTTCTCCCAAATCTGAGTGAACACATTGCCAGTCTAGATGAGATATCAAGTAATTTCATTAAGCTAAACCAAGAACAACCTGATAATCCCCTATTTGCAACTGAAAATTGGCTGTTAGTATCAGCCATACAACCGCAAACATCCGGTGATGTTGGCTACCGCACCCTTTGGGATTACCTCAGTCCCGCCACCCTTAGCAAAGCTGCTGCATCCGGTTCAGCTAATCCAATCTCTGATGCACTAGGCACCTTCTTCAAAAATTGGACGCAGAATAACCTATCTGCGGTGACTGAAAAAGCCACTACTGAAGTTGTTGATGGAATTGCTCATTTTTTCAGAGATTTCGCCGATTTCAATCTGGATGAATTGAAAAAACTTGTCAAAAATATTGATCAGCAAGTTACAAAAGATTGGAAACCCTTTTCAGGTGACAGAACAATTCTTCAGGAAATACTTAACTTCTTTACTGAAGACGACTGGAACTTTACTAAATTGCAGGGAGAATCTGTCTTACAACTCGCATTCGGAGGCAAAAATGGCAAATGGAACTGTTACGCCAAAGCCATAGAAGAAAATAAGCAATTTATCTTTTACTCTCTTTGCCCCATCACCGCACCTGAAGACAAAAGACAAGCCATTGCTGAATTCCTCACTCGTGCCAACTACGCCATGATGATTGGTAACTTTGAACTTGACTTTAACGATGGCGAAATTCGCTATAAAACTAGTATTGATATTGCAGGCGATCGCCTCAGTTTTGCTTTAATCAAAAATTTGGTTTACACTAACGTCACCATGATGGATGAATACCTACCAGGGATTTTATTAGTAATTGATGATGATGCCTCACCTCAAGAAGCAATTACCAAAATAGAAACCAACGTATAAGAAGCGAGAGTAACATTAGCCATCGTTGGCTAACATATTACAGTCAAGCATTCGTGTTAATTTAAATACAATTAAATACAATCATTTTTCATCAGCCACCAAGAGCGCAAGTGGGCGATCGCTTCTTCTTTTTGTTTGGCTTCGACTTCGATCCACGGTGCTTGGTGGTAAACTTTGGGCATATCGGTAATCAAGTCGCTGTGTTTTCTGTCATTGAAAGCTTGCTCACCATTGGAAATATGGACTAATTGCCAATCTGGATTTGCCCAAGTTTCTCGCGCTGCGTAAAACATGGATGCGACACTCGGATGATCGTAGCTATCTAAATTTTCGTGGCAAATATGGTGATGGGCATCAAACACCATCGGCACGCCAGCTTGCTGACATACTGCTAAAATTTCATCGGCGCTATAGGCGTATTCATCGTTTTCTAAAGTCAAACGGCAAATGATATTTTCTGGTAGTTCGGAAATTACTTTTACTAGTTGTTCAGGACGTTGAGATTTGCCACCATGAATATTCATCAATGACCAAGGCGATCGCGGTAAGCCCAGTAAGTCAAGTATACGGGAATGTCCTGCTAGATTATTGATACTTGCTTGTACCACTTCGGGAGAATCAGAACTTAGCACTACATATTGATCTGGATGCAACACCATTCTTATGCTTAATGCATTTGCTCGTTGACCGATTGTTGCTAAATCAGCGCTCATTGCCTCTAGTATATTTGCGCCGATTTTGTCTTCTAAGTCACTTAGGGGAAATAAAGAAGAAGACATCCGATAGAGCTGAATTTTATTCTGCTGGCAAAATGAGAGGGCATCATGCAAGCGATGTAAGTTATGCCGATACAGTTCACTCAGGGCACTTTTGCGATCGCTAAGGGAAAGTTTTAAGTATCGTGTGCGCGTCATTGTCCGAAAGCGCACTTGTTTGTCAGAGGTGATACAAACTAGCCCTAGGTTGGGCAGTGTACTTTTTTGGTACTGCTGTGTATTAGGTGAATTTTGAAACTCGATTACGGTCATTAACTAAATTTACTAACTGTTGCATGTTTTGAGCCATTTTTTAATTTAAACAAATTCTGCCACTGACTTACGAGTACCTAAAGAATGAAGTCCTAAGGCTTAAGGGTGTAAATGCTCGTAATACTTACGTTTTAGCTAAACAAGGTCTTCCTCAAACTTAGTCAAATAATGACGTTTGAACGCACCCCATCTAAATCAGAGATTATATTGCTCAGTATTGGTGTATCTATCTATTTTTTATAAGCAATAACCAACAGTTGAGGAGCATCAAAACCACCCTGAAACACAAGGTCATGTATCACCTGCCATCCCTTACGAGTAAACAGCAATTTCCAAAACGATGGGCTGGATTCTGAGTATAACTGCTTCCAGTAAAGCAACTCACTACGAGTCAAAAAACACTGGTCACAACGGTAATAATCTACAGAAAAACCTGTTGTTTCTAGAAGCGTAAATATTTGCTCGTGAGTGAAGGCATGAAGGTGGTATGGATCAAAATGACGCGTCTCCCCTAGTGGTACAGACAACATCAATACGCCATTGCTAGTTAAATAATTACTGAGTTGTTTTAAAAAATTGGTCGGATTTTTTAAATGTTCTATCGTCTCAAACGAGATAACAACGTCAAAAGGCTCCGAACACTCAAATTGCTCTGCATCGGCGCAAATGAAGTTTATTCCGGGAATTTGGTAGTGTTTCTTAGCATATTCCACAATCTGTGAGCATATATCGACTCCAACTACACCGCTTGCGCCTGCAACACGAAGCATTTGGCTACCATATCCACTGCCGCACGCGATATCTAGAACTCTTTTTCCCAAGACGTACTTGGTTGCAGTTTCGTAGCGTCCAAGATGTAGCTCCATGATCTTGCGACTAGCCGAATCCTTACCCATGCGCTGGGGAATCAAGCGTTCCCAAGTTACAGTCAGGTTATCCAAAGCTTCAACTGAACTGCTAACAAAGTTACTCATATAATTTGCGGTTACAAAGTGGTAGTCTTTTGTTTTGATGGTTTTCAATTATACATAGTTGTAACTATCAGTAACATGGTCTTAACATGTGAATTTGGCTAGGGTGTTGAAACTGGAACTATATAAACACCTAGCGCCTACTCTCTCTCCTGTTTAAACGTAATTGATAATTATGTTTTAAGTGGAAATTTAAACCCCAATTGAAACATAAATGAAACTCTTTAAAATTACGAATTACGTTAGCGTAGCGGGGCGAAGCCCATTACAAATTACGACTTTACCAAAGTGAGCCGCACTTTTGAGGTAATGATAAGCTTCTGGCGCTTCAGAGAATGGAAAAACTCGATCAATAATCGGTTTGATTTGATGCTGTTGCATCGCCTGATTCATCGCCTCAAACATTTCCCGACTGCCAACATAAATTCCCTGAACTGTTAAACTCTTAAAAAGTATTGGCATGGGGTCAATTTTATTTCCTCTGCCTGATAATACGCCAATCAAGCTAATACGTCCCCCAATGCGAACTGCTTGTAGTGATTTTGGCAGAGTTCCTGCACCGCCTACCTCAACTACATGATCTACACCCGTTCGATTGGTTAATTGGTAAACTTGCTTTTCCCAATCTGGCGTTGTTTTGTAGTTGATTGTTTCGTCAGCACCAAGCTCTTTAGCTCGTGCCAATTTCTCATCACTGCTGGAAGTAATAATCGCTCTTGCACCATGTATTTTGGCAAACTGGAGAGCAAAAATCGAAACTCCCCCAGTACCGAGTAATAAAATACTATCACCTGCGCGAATATTGCCTTTTGTCACCAGTCCATGCCAAGCTGTGACTGCTGCACAGGGCAAGGTTGCTCCTTCAATGTAAGATAGGTGGTCAGGTAATATCACTAAACCATCTTGGTGTAATACCACATACTCAGCCAGTATTCCATTAATACCGCCTCCTAAATCGGATTTCATTTTCTCTTTGGTTAAAGAGCCATAAATCCAGTCTTGGAAAAAAATACCAGCGACGCGATCGCCTATTTTAACCCGTGTCACACCTTCCCCCACCGCCACGACTTCCCCTGCACCGTCAGACAGGGGAATTAAGGGATATTTCTGTTCAGAACCGTAAGTTCCTTCAATGACAAGCAGATCACGGTAATTTAGGGATGTTGCTTTGACTTGAATGAGAACTTGTCCCGCAGTTGGTTTTGGTTCAGTGCGATCGGCTAACCTGAGGGCATCAATCCCGGCGTTGCTTTGAATTTCGTAAGCTTTCATTGGCGGACTCCTTTTGCCAAGATAATAGTGTAGAGAAATTTTGTGCTGTTTTTCTACACTAAAATAATTACCGAGGAGGGGAAAATGAGTAATTTAAGTTCATATAAAAAGCAGTGTTTTCATGTGATATGAAAACACTGCTTTTTATTGTAATAGATAAATAGTTCCTACCCTAAGTTGATATAGCAGTTCACACTCAGATGCGGTACAATCTTATATCGCCAAGTGCCGTGCCCCTATGGGTGTACCTCACTTCGCCTTATGAGCTTGGTTGCTGATCGGGAAACATACACTTATCAGAGTCACAACCACTAGGGCCAGCCTCTGCCATTTCGCCTAAATCGTAGCGGCTTAAGACTGCACAGAAATCATCTGTTTTACGCCGTGCTTTCACGTCTCTATTCAAGCGCTCGTAAGTTGGTTTGTCTATTGGTTCAAATGGCAAACGTGGGAATGATTGCAAATCGTCAAAACGGGCTAAAAGGGCTGCTGAAATATATCCTTCATCATTTTGGATAGTTTCGTAGATCCGCTGTCCTAAAGGTTCGATTTCATCAGAGCGAAGTTCCAAAGTTGCTGATGTGTTGTGAGTCACATACCAACGTTGAACCTGGAGGACAAAATCAAATTGAGCTAAGACTGAAAACTTAGAAACATCAATTTCATCAGCCCCTGGTAAATCAGCCCAAGATACAGAGACAGGGATTTCTACTAACCATTCACTCACCCGTGAATCAAAGGGATCATTGAGCAAATTGCCCTGTTCATCTTTGTCAGATTGAGAAGGAATGACGTTGTAACCATAGTCAATACAAGCTAAGGCTACTGGGTCATTTTTGCCGAAGGTGATGCGGCGAATAAATCTTTGCGCTTTTGGAGGATGCCATCCGGAACTAGCATTAGTTAATAATGCTTTCGTGCCACTAGGTTGGACTGTCGTACAGCGATTTGGACGTTTGAAATTATGGCGATCGCAATAATCCCAAACTACCCGATGTACAATGTCTTTCCAGGAACTTAGATATTTTTCTTCCTCACGCTTGAAAGCTAACCCTTGTGGAGTTGCAGGCCTTCCCGCTTCCCACCAGCGCAGCCAATCAACACCAAAAGCATGGACAAAGAAATCAAATAAACCTGTAAAAGAAACTCCTACAATCGGATCTAATTCACGGCTGTATTGATAGCGTGGTTCTAAGAATTTGTGATTTAAAAGTGCTGCTACAGATAGCGCCCCAGCAGTGAAAGCCTCTTCTTGTTCTTTGTAGTTATGTGGGTCGATTTGATTAAGGTGAACCTCTGACAAATTGCAGTGGAAGTTGCTGCCGATGATTTCCAGATTTGTTACCCTAGAGGCTTTTTATCCCCTAGTTCTACTGCTTAATTATTTGCAGTAGCTCCGCGTACCTTTTGCAGATGTGACTTCAGATAATAAAAGTATTTTTCACATCCACCCCCGCACTCTTGGAGAGATTATATTCTAGACACAAATTTCTGATGTCATCTAGTTTCACTCTCTACGCTGTACGGTGTCAAAGGTTTTTTACTTCCTTTGATTACCACGGGATTAGCATCTCAGCTTTCCCCGTTTTTGCGAGGTTTTTAACGTGAGGCAAAATCACTTACCACACGGATTTAGCCCATAGCGAGCTAAACGATGTTCTAACTCATTAGCATCAAGATTTGAATAACGTTCTTCTAACCACTGTTTTGCTGTTCCTTGTTCATAAGCTTGTAAAAACTCAACTTTTAGAGCTTGTGTTGGCAGCAAATCAATATTCGATCGCGCTACGGCTTCACCAGCCCATTGAATCGCTCCCTCGCCGCTATAATACTGTTTGCGAACGGCATTAAGACATTCTTCTAAGGTTGGCTTGCGGTGAAAAACTCTGGTATGGTTTGCCATCCTGAGTGCATCACGCTCTGGATCGATTCGCCAACTGCCATTTTCATCTTGCTGCCATAAATTATCTTTGGCGGTGGCTGCTAGGTGATCCCCAGAATCAAACTGACGCATCCCCGCACTTCTTCGGATATTTCCTGCAACAATTGTTACAGCAGCTTGGTCGATTAACAAACAACATTCAACTGAACTTAATTGTCGTCCTATAGCTTTATTCAGGATAGATGCACAACGCTGATAAAGTCCGGGCAATTTTACAGGATTAGCAACTCCTCCAAAGCCGTTGAGAGTTTCTCCTGCTTTTCGGACATCGCTGATATCAACTAATACTTCAACTTCTGCTGAAAATTGTTCATCAGTAGAGAGTTCTAATAGGGCTTGATATGATTCAACCCAACCTTCACGGCTATCTCCAACGTGAATAGTGACGTTATTGCCTTCTATATGAGTTTGAGTATATTCACGTCGCTGTTGCACAGGAGTGCTACCAATTTCACCTTGTACAGTGACATTCAGTTGATTACGGATGGGGGGCAACTGGTTAATAAATTGTGGTTCTAGGACGGCTCCAGTACCACAGCCCATCATTGCCAGATCCATCATTAAGCCGAAGGCACTCCAGTCTTCGAGATTGGTAGAGGTGCAATTATAAGCCCCGGAAAAATTCTTTGGCTTGGTTATCCAGTCTGTACCACCAACCCATAGCCAGCGTCCACTGGGCATAGCTTTCAAGTTGCGCTGCATCTTATCCAGTATGGCAGCTTCTTCTTGAGTGAGCTTTCCCAACTCGACTAAGCCGAGGAGAGTGCGATCGCATACCTCATCCCATGTTTCCCTTAGTCCCGCCTTTGTGCGGCGGCTATAGGTTCTAAAAAATACGGGATTAGCAGCCGGTGCAGTTTCAGGAAACTTTGCACTCTGGCGTTTTCTTTCTAGCTCTCGAACCATATATTAAGTGTCTTGCGTTCTTGTTGCGTGCGGACAGATTATGACTATACGCCAAGTAGTTTGAGTATTAAAGATTGTCAAATTACCCACTTTACGCTACCTCTACCCTGCACTAATTGCAACAGAAATTTATGATGTATAATGTCTTTCACCCTTGAGTATAATTTCATTAGCTAGTTCTAATTAGCACCAATTAACTTATAAGTAAATTATCTTTATACCGATTTTTATTCAATTACCTAGCAAAGGCATAAACTTTGCTTAAAATTATGCAGGTAGAGACTGACGAACATAAATTTCATATACAGAAACTGTTTTGGGAATACTTTGCCGATTCAGCAAGTAAGAGTATTATGTGTTGAATCTTGGATGTAAACTCTATGTAGCTTTTATACAGGGCAAGTTGCTTAGGCGGCAACTGCCAAAAAGTTCTCAGCCAGGGAAAGATGTATCAGACTTGAATAAGTATTAGAGGTGGCTGTAATGCCGACAATTCATTTGGTAGATGGTGAAAAAGGCGGGGTAGGAAAATCTCTCTTTACCAGAACAATGATTCAGTATTGTCTGGATAAGAAAATCCCGTTTGTACCAGTGGACACAGATAGGTCGAATCCAGATGTAGCAGAGGTGTATAAGGAGATATGTAAGTATGCTGTGTTTAGTGAGAATGAACGACAGGCAGATAAGGCAGATAAAATATTTGAGTGGGCGGTAGAGAAGCCAGTAATTGTGAATTTACCCGCACAATCGCATAGAGCAGTACAAGGGTGGATTGATTCTAATCAATTAATGGAACTAGGGAATTTGCAGGGAGTGATGTTTTGCAAATGGTTTGTATCAACAGGAGGATACGACAGCATCAACCTGTTTGCTCAGTCAGTGAATACCTATGGTGAGAAAATCCCTCATATTCTGGTAAGGAATTTAGGGCTGTGCGATGATTGGGAGCATATAGAGTCAGACTCAAACTTTCAGAAAATAGCAAGTAAATATAAGATAAAAGTTATAGATTTTCCGAAGTTAGCATATAGAGAAAGAAACATAATTGACCAAAATCGCCTGACTTTTGCGGAGGCAAGAGAGTATAAAGAATTTGGCATAATTGGGCGACAGAGAGTAATCAATTTTCTGAAGCTTGCTTATAGTGCTTTTGAGAGAGTAGGTATCTGGTATGAAAAAGTTGAATAGCTTTGCCCTAGAGGGTTTAATCATTGCCAATGATCAATATCCGTTGTGAAACTCTGCCAGACTACACAGTAATAGCTGAGGTGGATACATTAGCCTTTGGGCAGCAAAACGAGGCTAAACTTGTAGAGAAAATTCGCCGTTCTGACCGCTATATTCCAGAACTTTCGCTGGTTGCAGAGGTTGAAAATGTTATAGTCGGTCACATTTTATTTAGCTACATTGACCTGGTGGGTGAAGAAACACTACAGGTGCTCGGTTTAGCACCTTTAGCAGTTCATCCACAGTTTCAAAGACAGGGTATTGGCAGCGCACTAATAAAAGCAGGGTTAGAAATAGCAGAGGCAAAGAAAGAAGCCATAGTGATTGTCCTTGGTCATCCTCACTTCTATACTCGTTTTGGCTTTCAGCCTTCTGTTGTTTATGAAATTGAGTCTCCTTTTCCAGTACCAGAGGATGTCTTCATGGTTAAACCGCTGCAAGGCTATCAAAAAAAGTATAAAGGGAAGGTTGTTTATCCAGCTGCTTTTGATGGAGTATAGTATTATTCCTGCGTAGATATTTACAATTTTCTGCCCTAACTTAAAAGCCTTGAAAAGTAAGAAACTTTAGAGCGCAATTTGCCAATTAGCCATTAAAAATCACTGGTGCTGAAACTACACTTTTGTCTTCTAACGCAGCTGCAACCCGTAAAATTAACGCTTCATTATATGGTGCTGCTATCAATTGCACACCTAATGGTAAAGCATTTTGGCGCTGAATTGGTACTGATAAAACTGGTAAACCGATGAAAGATAATGGTTGAGTAAATAATCCTAAATGGGGACGGACAAGAATTTCTTCCCCATCCAAAATCATGGTTTGTTGACCAATTAGCGGTGCGGAAATTGGTGTAGTTGGGGCAAGAATTACATCCACATTTTGAAAGATTTCCCGAACGCGATCGCGATACCAGCTTCTAAATCGTTGTGCTTGCAGATACCAGCTACTAGGAATTAACGCCCCTGCTAAAAAGCGATCGCGTGTCGCTGGATCAAAATCTTGAGGACGACATCGCAAATTATCCAAATGCAGATTTGCGCCCTCGCTAGCTGTAATCACAAACGCCGCAGCACGGGCGCGGTGTGCTTCTGGTATGGTTACGTATTCAGTCACATTCAAAGCATCAGCTACCTTTTGGACTGCTGCTAAAGCTTCCGGTTCTGCGCCTTTGGTGAAATAATCAGCAGCAATCGCAATTCTGATATCAGAAATATCTTGTTTTAGTTGTGGTAAAACCAATTCAGGTGGATGCTTTGTACAAACTGGATCGCGATCGTCTTCTCCCTGAAGCACATCAAACACTGTAGCGATATCCTGCACCGATCGCGCAAAAGGGCCAATGTGGTCAAAACTGCTAGAAAATAAAGCTACTCCAGCACGAGATAACCTCCCGTAAGTCGCCTTTAAACCGAAAACGCCACACAACGCCGCCGGAACCCGAATTGAACCATTTGTATCAGAACCCAACGTCAACGGTACTAAGCCAGCAGCAACAGCCGCCGCCGAACCACCCGATGAACCACCAGCAACTCGTTGTAAATCATGGGGGTTGTGAGTAGCACCGTAATGGGAATTTTCCGTGACAAACCCATAAGCGTACTCATCCATATTCAAAGCGCCAACCAGCACAGCACCAGCTTGTTTCAGCTTTGCTACTGCGGTTGCATCTTGACTAGCTGCGGGGTTCTCTGCATTGATTTTCGACCCCGCCAGAGTCGTTAAACCAGTGATATCGAAGAGATTTTTCACCGCAAAAGGCACACCAGCCAGCGTTCCAGGATTATTACCTTGGGCAATTTCCCTGTCAATGCGGGCTGCATCTATTAAAGCTGTTTCAGCAGTCACAGCCGTAAAACAGTTGAGTTGATTATCCCGCGCTGCGATCGCACGAATCGCAGCTTTGGTAACTTCCACCGCGCTAACTTTGCCTTCACGCACAGCAGCAGCGATTGATACAGCATCATTCATGGTTCAAAAACTGGTGCAACTTCAATATCCTCCGCTAGAGGAAAAGAATTTACAAGATTAGCGATCGCACTAATTCTCTCAAAATTTGCCACCACACCATCTCGATACTCATCTCTTATCTCTAAATCCAACAATAACGCCATTTGATCAACATACTGACCCACGTTAAATTCTTCTCTTCTCATCTCTTCGTCTCTGCGGTTCGTTATTCTAAACTTATAACCTCTTGTGGCAACACAAAAAACCCATCTTCCCCAGCCTTAAAATCAACAACCTGAAACACAGCATCAATATTTAACTCACCATAAATATGAGGAAATAAGTTATCTACCTCCGCAGCCTCATAACGAACATCAGCTTTAACTCGATCAGAATCAATGCAAAGAATTACCAAATCCTTTTGATTAACAAAAAAACGATTAGCAACCCAGATAACTTGTGCTGCTGTCGAACAGTGGATAAATCCTTCCGACTCTAACGTATCACCCCGATAAGTTCCGAGGATTTTTGCTTGTTCCCATTGTTCGCGTTTGGTGATATGTAAAATAATGTTCATAGTAATTAACAAATGCGATTAATTTTATACAGTAAACCCGGCTGTCATTTATGTGAAGGCTTGCAAGAAAAGCTAGAACAAATCCAAAATCTTAGCTTCGAGTTGGAAATTAGGGATATTACGACTCGTGAAGATTGGTTCGCTGCGTATGAGTATGAAGTGCCAGTACTTTATTTATCGAACCACGGAGGCACAGAGGACGTGGAGGGGAGTGAGAAATTATTGCCACGTCCTTCTCCTCGTGCTAGTGTGCAGCAGTTGGAGCAAATGTTGCGTAAGTATTTAGCCAATTAGAAAAAAATAATGCAGAATAAGCGCAAGATCAAGAAGGTGACGAGGTTCACAAAATGAAATTGCGGGAATTACTAACAGCGGTAGATAGTGTTGAACAATTGCCTAGCCATCCGACTTTAGAGGATGTGGAAGTTAGGGGTTTGAAGACAAATTCCCATGCTTGTCGTGCGGGAGATTTGTTTATTGGGATGCCAGGAACGCGGGTTGATGGTGGGGAATTTTGGCAAAGTGCGATCGCATCCGGGGCTGTAGCTGCGATCGTTTCTCCCGAAGCTGCACAGAAAAATCCTCCCACAAATGAGGCTGTGGTCATCAGTGCAAGCAACATAACTCAAGCTTGTGCCCAAATAGCTAGTGCTTTTTACGGTTATCCGGGGCAAAAACTCAAGCTCGTGGGTGTGACTGGGACAAATGGCAAAACTACAACTACTCATCTGATTGAATTTCTGCTCAACAAAGCTAATCTAGCTACAGCTTTAATGGGAACTCTCTACACTCGTTGGGCAGGTTTTGAGCAAACTGCTGCCCACACTACGCCCTTTGCTGTGGAACTGCAACAGCAGCTAGCAGAGGCGGTAAATGCTGGTAGTGAGTTCGGCGTGATGGAAGTAAGTTCTCACGCTTTGGCCCAAGGTAGAGTATTGGGTTGTGAATTTGATGTGGCAGTGTTCAGTAATCTTACCCAAGACCATCTTGACTATCACAGCGACATGGAAGATTACTTTGCTGCCAAAGCGTTGTTATTTAGCCCTGATTATCTCAAGGGACGGGCAATAATTAATGCTGATGATTCCTACGGGAAGCGGTTAATTGCCTCCTTAGATTCCCAACGAGTTTGGAGTTACAGCGTCAACGACAACAGCGCTGATTTATGGATGAGTGATTTAAATTACCAGCCGAATGGTGTCAGTGGTACATTACATACACCAAAAGGTGACGTAGCTTTTCGATCGCCCCTAGTCGGACAATATAATTTAGAAAATCTTCTCGCAGCCGTTGGAGCAGTTTTACACTTAGGGCTAGATTTGCAGTTAGTAGCGTCTGTGATACCTGAGTTTCCTGGAGTCCCCGGACGAATGGAACGGGTACAGATTCTACCAGACCAAGATATTAGCGTGATTGTGGATTATGCCCACACACCTGATAGTTTGGAAAATCTGCTGAAAGCTGCACGCCCCTTTATACCTGGGAAAGTGATTTGCGTGTTTGGTTGTGGAGGCGATCGCGATCGCACTAAGCGCCCAAAAATGGGTAAAATCGCGGCTGAGTTAGCTGATGTGGCAGTGGTGACATCGGATAATCCCCGAACTGAAGATCCAGAAAGGATTTTGCAAGATATTTTAGCGGGAATTGCTGACACAGTGCAGCCAACTGTAATTTGCGATCGGGCTACTGCTATTCGTACCGCTATTTTACAAGCACAACCCGGTGATGGAGTGTTACTTGCTGGTAAAGGTCACGAAGACTACCAAATTCTTGGTACTGAAAAAATCCATTTTGATGATCGAGAACACGCACGCGACGCTTTGCACCAAAGGCTGAACATACAAGCCTAATTCCAACTAGGGGCGCACATCTGTACGCCCCTAAAATATGTACTCTAGACAACTAAAATCGCCCATAATTCATAGTTAATATTTATTTCCGTGGGGATTTTGTAAAAAATGCACACATAAAGGTGAAAATCGAAGACAGAATTATTTCTTGCTTCATCCTTGTTGTGCTTGACTCATGAATGTTTCTCTGGCTAAGGATCTGTCTGTTTATCAACTGGTTATGGGTGTGCAAGCGCCTCCTAAACCATTGTCCCTCAGTCCTGCTACTCTGCTATCACTGGTGAGAGCGCAAATTGACTTACTAATTGAGCAGCAAATTGCAGCCACTTTATGGGTAAAGCTACCACCAGAAAAAATTTGGCAATCAGAATTAGCGCGTTATCAATCCTCGGTAGGTGCATCTAGTCTGATTTATACTTGCCAGATTAACGAGAGTGGGAAAGGGGGAGATGAAGGAGCAGGGGAAGCAGGGGAAGAAAATACCCCCTCATCTTCCTCATCTCCCTCATCTTCCTCATCCGCTCATTATGTCCGTGTTCACGTACCGCCAGATAGCCAACTGCGACGGGAAAACTTTCTGATGGTGTTATCGCCCCAGTTTTGTAGTTTAGTTTTGGCTCATCGACCACTTAAAAAACGCAAAAATCAGACATCGGTGAAGGTAAATACTAATAAAAGCCAGCCGTTACTGATTATAAGTACTGTTGAGGGGAGAATAATTCAGCAAGTATTAGATGGTATCCAACAGGCGATTGCGCCAGAATCATCCGCAATACCTGTTGATTTGACTTGTCCAACTGCGCCCCAAGCCTCACTGATGAATCAGCTGTTCGCAAAACAACTCCTGCGACAAGATGAAATTAATCGTCAAATCATCGCAGTCCGCACCACCAAGTTGCAGCAGCTAAACCAAGAATTGCACAACAAAGAGCAACTCCAAGATGAATATTTGAAGAATCTATGTCAGGAACTGCGTACACCCCTGACTCATATGAAGACAGCACTTTCGTTATTGAATTCCCCTAATCTTAAACCCCCGCAGCGACAACGTTATTTACAGATGTTAAATACCCAGTGCGATCAGCAAAATTCCCTGATTACTGGTTTGTTGGAACTGGTGCAGTTGGAACGTAATTTAGAGGGAACAACTTTGGAGTCGGTGCGGCTCTCAGATATTGTGCCTGGAGTAGTCAGCACCTACCAACCTGTAGCCCAAGAAAAAGGGATTATGCTAGCCTACACCGTACCTACTGAACTTCCATCTATTTGGTGTGTGAGTGGTGGGCTGAGGCAGATTGTAATTAATCTGCTGCACAACAGTATTAAGTTTACTCCTAATGGGGGTGAAGTATGGGTGCGTGCCCGAATTCAAGGCGATCATGTCCAATTAGAATTCCGCGACACAGGTATCGGTATTGCCGAAAGCGAGATTTCTAAAATCTTTGATCGGTTTTATCGTGTGCGTACAGCAGCAACTGAAGATTATGGTGGTGCTGGATTGGGGTTAACAATTGTACAGCAATTGCTGGTGCGCTGTGGCGGTTCTATTTCTGTGAAAAGTAAATTATATGAAGGTTCCACATTTACAGTGCAACTGCCAAGCGTTGGTGATACCCCAAGAGCGATCGCTACAGAACATGAGTGATGAGTTATGATTATCACCTAAGTTAACTTTGTGGTGCTATACAATTTTGCCTTTGTTTAACATCACAAATTTAGGCATAATCTATCTGCTTTATAAAGTTAATAAAAGGAATTAAAATTTTAATAAACAGCTAATTATTTCAACTGGGAATAATTAGTTTTTAATTCCTTAATTTCTCCAGTTTACTGATGATTATTAGCTAGAAGTTTTTGGTATCGCGGCGGTAATTTGGCGGAGCATCATGACTTGCCAATAAGGTATAGGAGCCAGCAATACAGTACCATTTCCTTCAAAAGTATTGACGAGAAACTCACCAGAAGACATCGAACCTAAAAGAGATTTGGTAGCTTTCTCAACGCGATAATTTAAAGTACTTGTGCGAGCGATTGCAAAATTTCCATCAACAACTAATCGGTCATTGCGTAAATTTATTACTTCTACAGGGCCTTGTGCCGCCATTACCACTGTACCCTTGCCTTTGACTTTTGTTTGAAACAAGCCCTCGCCACCCATTAAACCTGATACAAGTTTGTTTCGTTCAATTCCTACTTCTACAGTGCCATCACTAGCCCAATAAGCACCACTATCTAAAATCCATTCACTACCGTCTAATTCTAGGATGTGATATCCCGATAAAGAAGGTTCTAAATATAATTCACCTGTACCTGTATATGTAGGACGGAAAATGTTTTCTCCCGTGGCTAGGGATTTTAAAAAACCGCCTGCTGAAGGGGCTTTAGATTGCATCTGAATGTTGCCACGTATATAGTACATAGCACCAGATTCAGTCCGTACTGTTTCGTTTTGCAAAGTTACCTTGACTAAACGTAAGCTTTCTTTTTCGATTATTTCAAAACTTGCCATAATTTTCCTTTTGATTTTTGTAGAAATGTATACTAGGCTCTTAGCCAGAATTTATATACATTTTTGGCATCTATTTTTGCAGATGGCAAGTCAGAAAAATTTAAACAGATTTCTAAAAAAAGTGTATTTGCTGAAAATAGATTATTTGTGTTTACTTGCAAACTGCTGTGTACTGACTATTTAATTTAACCTTGGTTTGACGGGTTATATAGTGTCTGCATAATTAGGGACTTGCAAAAAATAAATTATCCCAAATTATTTCTAGATTTTTAGGGGCGCAAAGTCTTGCGCCCCTAAGATTGGATATTTTTTTAACTGGAAGTCCCTTAGTCAAATAAAAAACCTCTAATATAAAACGTTTTACTAAGTAAAAACTGTCCCTCTGGAACGAGCGAGAGGGACAGACTTGAACTTTAGTTTAAGGCAGGGAGAGGTTTGTTGAACTCACGTTAATTTAGAGTGAATATTTATAATTTTGAAAAATAGTTAATGACTATTGACATTTAACATTTAACTCCTGACTTCTGCTTACTGCTAACTTCTAAGGGGAGGAAAATCGTCAAAACTTCCCCATAGTGTGGACGCTGGCGCACAATCAGTTTGCCACCGATCGCCTGAAATAAATGCTTGGTTGCGGCGATATTCAAACTAATCGTACCCGTTTCTGGTTGGAACATCAGCAATTGGCCTAGAGCTTTGCGAATTGGTGGCGTTGCAGGTATGGCGGCTTTACTTGAATCTTTGCACCCGAATTGGGGCGATAATTGTAACTTTAATTGATCTCCCGCCGGGATAACTTGTACTTGAATATGGCTACCAGCAGGTAAGCTGCGAGTAAAATTCTCTATCAAACCAGTGAGTACCTGATCCAGCATCATGGGATTGCTTACCACTGTTGGTAGTTGCTGGGGTAAAACAACATTTAAAGTTAAGTTCCGCCGATGCGCTGCTTGTTCCCAACGGGGAATGCTCTGCTGCAACACTTGATCTAAAGACATCGGTGTGAGTTGAGCTTTTGACGATTTTGCCGAGGCAGTAGTTTCTAATTCTGCTGCCTTAAAAAGCAACTCCATACGGTCAATTTGCTCAGTACACTCGTGATCGATAATTTTTAAGCGATGGATCACGCTGGCATCTAAATCTCGCCGCTTCAGCAGTAGGCGAGTCATGGTGCGAATAGTTGTTAAAGGTGTGCGGACTTCGTGAGCGAAAGCTTGGAGCAATTCCACATCAGGATTTGGGGATTCGGCTTTGGGGATTGGGCATGAGTTATTTTCTTTGTCCTCCTTGTCTCCAGTTCCTAGTAAAGAGTCCTTAGTCTCTTCTGCTTCTGTTAATTCTTGAAGCAACAACTGGCTAAACTGAACCATGATGCGGCAATCTGGTGCTACCGGAGAATACTGTTGTACCAATGCATCCAGGCGGGCAAAAAATTCTGGATTAGCCAGCATTACCCTTGCTCCTAGCGATCGCCAAGCCTGCTGCACTACCTCTGGCTCAAAAGAAAATGAAAAGGTTTTTTTACCGTTTTTGTGGGTTTCTAAAACCAGTACTAATCTAAATTTATCTGTAAAAACTAAGCAAAACTGTTCTGTCCCTAGCGGATCGGCAGGTAATAAGGGAAGTACCGATTCATGGGGAGCGATTTCTTCATTTACAGAGGCGATTGCATCTGGCATCTGAAATGGCATCAGCGCCAAGGGGTTAAATGGTTTTGCCGTAAAAGTTACTGTTTGTAAGCTTTGAGTTAGTTTTGGCTGACTAAATAAGGGTGCTGGTGCAGCTAAAACTAATCCTTGGGTTGTGTCTCTTGAAGCAGCTGCTAAAGTATTTAATAGCAAATGTTCTGTCGCTGCTAGGCTGACACGCCACTGCCGCTCTGCTTTAGCAGGTGAACATTCAGCCACACTTGATTGATTTTCAGCCAAGATTTCGCTCAGGCTTGGCAATATCCATTTGTACACAGGCTTTCACCCCTTAATTCAAGAGCGACTAACAGCGTCTAGGGTAGACATTTCACTACTACCTAAGAGGTTATAGCTATTTGTGTACTGATGACAGGGGTAGAACCGAACAATTCGGGCGCAATTTCCCCTCTAACTGCGATGTCTACGACGGGCTACGCCTACGCAGTTATGAATTGAAAAACACTCGCGTTGATTTTTACCGATAGGAATTGCGATCGCATTTTTTTGAGTAGATTAACAATAGACCATCTCAAAGGCAGTTTATGAATTCTTTTGATTCAGTTGAAGATTTGGTACTAGTTGCTGGTGCTACTGGTGGAGTAGGGCAATTAGTGGTAGGCAAATTACTGGAAAAGGGTTTGAAAGTTCGTGTTCTGACACGCAATGCCGCAAAAGCCGAAGAAATGTTCAACCAGAGAGTGGAAATTGCCGTTGGTGACATCCGCCAGCCAGCTACACTCCCAGCCGCAACACAAAATGTCACCCACATTATCTGCTGTACTGGAACCACCGCCTTTCCCTCTGCGCGATGGGAGTTTGACCAATCCCCGAACTTGATTGAATGGGGAATCACTTTCCTGAACCCTCAATCTAGTGAAGCAAAAGCAAAGAATAGTCCAGCCAAGGTCGATGCCCAAGGTGTCAGCAACCTAGTTACAGCAGCACCCAGAAATTTGCAGCGATTCGTTTTCGTCTCTTCCTGTGGAATTCTCCGTAAAAATCAGTTTCTTTTTAGTATTCTTAATGCTTTTGGTGTCTTGGATGCCAAACAGAAGGGCGAGGAGTCCATTATTAATTCAGGATTACCCCACACCATCATCCGCCCAGGACGACTCATTGACGGGCCTTATACTTCATACGACCTCAACACCCTCCTCAAGGCAAAAACAGGGGGTAAATACGGTGTAGTCGTAGGTACTGGCGATACACTTTCGGGTGATACCAGCCGGATTGACGTAGCAAACGCTTGTGTGGAATGCCTTTTCCAGCCAAGTAGTTCCAGGAAAATTTTTGAAATTGTTAACCAAGGAAAAAGACCACCTGTGATTGACTGGGAAACTCTTTTTTCCTCGCATTAATCATAAATTTTACCTCCTCCCTATTTATCCCCAACAACTTTCGGTTGCAAGAGCTACCACCGCAATGCGGAATTAAAAATTAAAAATTAAAAATGAATACAGCATAAGGGTTTCGTTGATTTGGAATGATTGGTTTATTTCCGGCGTGTTGTACTAGGTAATTGCAGCAGCGATTGTGTCATCCACACCGTGGATTCAAAATGGCAGCAAATTTACGGCCACGAAAACTACTAAATATTGCTGAATATACGGGATTACGGAAGTGATGCCTGCGGTTTTTGTTAGCCTACGCGCCTTTTAATTTTCTTCTATCCTCAGTGTTTCTGTAATTTATTACCTCTAAAGACGGCAAACACCACTCTACCGTTACGGTTCACCCTAATTACTGAAAGTATTAATTCTCATACATTAGACAGAGTGAAGGCAAATCAATCCATGAAACAACTAAAAAAACTATTTAGTTAGTTTAACCGTCCTAAGCAAGGTTCGGGAAACCACCCTTCATGGACTGGCTAACACTAAGCTTCAGTATATATATCAGCATATCTGGAGTTTTAACCCCAGGAAAGCCAAACCAAAGGTATTCATGCTGAACTGGCTGATTTATTGACCCTGTTGGTTCAAAATTTAGTCCTTTATATTCTCATTCATTCATTTGTAGTTATACGGAGCCAGCACCTAAAATGGCAAAAGTAGTTGGAATTGACTTAGGAACAACGAACTCCTGCGTGGCAGTGATGGAAGGTGGTAAACCCACAGTAATTGCTAATGCTGAAGGTTTTCGGACAACGCCATCAGTAGTCGCGTTTGCGAAAAATGGCGACAACTTGGTTGGTCAAATCGCCAAGCGCCAAGCGGTGATGAACCCCGAAAATACGTTTTACTCAGTCAAACGCTTTATCGGACGCCGCTTCGAGGAAGTAAGTAACGAAGCTACGGAAGTTTCTTACAAAGTCCTTAGCAGCAACGGCAATGTCAAATTAGATTGTCCGATAGCTGGTAAACCGTTTGCTCCTGAAGAAATTTCTGCAAAAGTTCTTCGCAAACTAGTTGAAGATGCCAGCAAATACCTGGGTGAAACTGTAACCCAAGCTGTAATCACTGTTCCCGCATACTTCAATGACTCACAACGCCAAGCGACAAAAGACGCTGGTAAAATTGCCGGGATTGAAGTTCTACGGATTATCAACGAGCCTACAGCTGCATCTCTGGCTTATGGATTTGACAAGAAGAGTAACGAAACCATCCTCGTGTTTGACCTTGGTGGTGGTACCTTCGACGTATCCGTGCTGGAAGTAGGAGATGGAGTTTTTGAAGTACTAGCCACATCTGGTGATACCCACCTTGGTGGTGACGACTTCGATAAAAAAATAGTTGACTTTTTAGCTGAGAAGTTCAAGAAAGCCGAAGGCATTGAGCTACGGAAAGATAAGCAAGCTTTACAACGTCTGACTGAAGCCGCAGAAAAAGCCAAAATTGAGCTTTCTAGCGTTAGCCAAGCAGAAATCAACCTACCATTTATCACCGCTACCCAGGATGGCCCCAAGCACCTAGATACAACCCTAACTCGCGCTCAATTTGAAGAACTTTGCTCTGACTTAATCGACCGTTGCCGTATTCCTGTGGAAAACGCCCTTCGGGATGCCAAGTTAAACAAAGGCGATATTGATGAAGTGGTGTTAGTTGGTGGTTCTACCCGCATTCCCGCAGTCCAACAGATTGTGAAGCAGGTATTGGGTAAAGACCCCAACCAAACCGTCAACCCTGATGAAGTCGTAGCAGTTGGTGCAGCTATTCAAGCTGGGGTACTAGCTGGTGATGTAACTGGCATCTTGCTGTTAGACGTGACACCGCTATCTTTGGGTGTTGAAACATTGGGCGGCGTGATGACCAAAATTATCCCCCGCAATACAACAATTCCCACCAAGAAATCGGAAGTCTTCTCCACTGCTGTGGATGGACAAACCAACGTAGAAATTCACGTCCTCCAAGGTGAACGCGAATTCTCTAACGATAACAAGAGCTTGGGAACCTTCCGCCTTGATGGTATTCCTCCTGCACCACGCGGCGTTCCTCAAATTGAAGTGGTGTTCGATATTGACGCTAACGGTATCCTTAACGTCACCGCTAAGGACAAAGGTACTGGTAAAGAACAGTCCATCAGCATAACCGGCGCTTCCACCCTGGATAAAAATGACGTTGACCGGATGGTAAGAGAAGCTGAACAAAACGCTTCATCTGACAAAGAACGGCGTGAAAAGATTGAACGCAAGAATCAAGCTGACTCTTTGGCATACCAAGCTGAGAAGCAGTTACAAGAATTGGGCGATAAAGTTCCCGATGCTGACAAGACCAAAGTCGAAGGTTTGGTGAAAGAACTGCGGGAAGCAGTTGCTAAAGAAGACGATGAGCAAATCAAAAAGCTCACCCCAGAATTGCAACAAGCGCTATTTGCTGTTGGTAGCAATATTTATCAACAAGCTGGTGGCGGTGCTACACCTGGTGCTGAACCCCAAGATGGTGGTTCCACATCTAGTGGTAGTGGCGACGATGTAATTGACGCTGATTTTACAGAGAGCAAATAATTCCCCTACTTCTTTTGGGAAGATTATTTAGTCGCACCTCATATTACCCACTCAGGCAAATGCCTGGGTGGGGATTTTTTTTTAGGAGTTATGAGTTATTAGTAAAAGTAATATTGCTAACTCTTGATTTTGATTTTAATTTTATTGCTAACTCTATTAACTCCCTTATGCCATATCCCCAAGCACCTTGGACACTTCAAGGCTACGCTATCCAAACTCTGCATTTGGTGAATATTGACCGAGTGCGCCCTTTGATTCCCTTAGAGTTAGAAATTATTTCTGTATGGCCTGGTAAAACCATCGGTAGTGTGTATTTATCTAATTACGGGTCAGGTTCGGTACTGGAGTATAGTGAGTTAATTGTTGCCCCCGCCTTGGTTAATTATCAAAGAAAAATCGGTGGTTGGGTTTCCCATATTTATGTAGATAATACTGATTCGGTGGCTGGCGGTCGAGAAATTTGGGGACTACCAAAGGAACTAGCTGAGTTTACCTGGGAACAAGGAAACCATGTCACTGTGCATCAGGAAAACCGGAAACTGTGTAGTCTTAAATATAATCGGCAAAGCTTGGCATGGAGACAGGGGTTAAGTGCCTCTGGTTTCAGCGCCAAGGGTGCTGATTTGCTAATATTCCCTGCTGAATTTGAGTCTCTGTTGGGTTTGATTGGTTCTAAATTAGAAATCCCCAGCGAAAGTCCTTTTTCTGGAATAGGTTTAGGTCAGCCTTGGTTAACTGTGCGTTGTGAGCAGATGAGTCTGCGGGTTGATGCGCCAAAAGTAGTCTGTCAATCAAACCGCAACGCGAGAGTCATTAGTGATTAGTCATTAGTCTTTGAGATACCACGCTCACTCTTTAACGTGGTTTGAATTAGTCCGTTATAGAAAGTTTTTCCGCCCAAAAGGGACGGAGTATGCACCAATGACCAATGACCAATGACCAATGACTACCTAATCAAACTTTATTGTTTGATCGCCATTCTGATTAATTTAAAATTGGCTAATTTAGTAAGGCGATCGCAGGTATATTCATTTTCGTTAATCGAGCTTATTCTTGTTAGTTTAACTAACATTTTTGTTGTTTTCAACGAAAAACAATTAACTAACTGACCAATAAAGTTGATAATCCTCTATAGAAAATTTCCCATTATTGGAAGACATTTTGAAAAAGAAGTAATAATCTCCTGGCTCCCAAATACTAAATTCTCCCTCTTGTTCTTGAGCAGTAGCTGTCGAACCACCATTGGGGATAGTCATGCTAGCAATTTGTGTTCTATTCTCTGCTCTCATCAGAAAAACTTCCAGCAGGCAGAAACCCTTTAGTTCGGCGGAATAACGGATTCTGAAGCGGATTTTTCCTCCATTACGTAGGGTTTTTTGAATAGAAAAATTTTTAGTTTGAAGAGGATTACCAGACAGTTGAATGTCTTGACCTTGCGTTAAGATATGGGTCTGCGTTTGTTCAAGTGAACTCATTAATTTTCCTCCTCACAAATAATAGACTTTCTTGAGATAATTGGATTGTTGACAAATGTTTTTTCCTGTCACGTTCGTATTTTCCCGCCACTACCAAGAAAATGCAATGACAGATAAGACAGTTAAGAAATTGATTGCAACAAATAGAATCCAGGCTTAAGCATTAACTAGGTATTTAATCCTCTTAGTTGCCAAGCCCCTAGTGATTTTAGGACTTCGGTACTCTAAGAATTTCGAATCGTTCAAATTAAGAAAAATACGTCGTTTTATGCTTCTCTGGATTACCTTTTACCAAGAAAGAATTCAGGAGTCATATCATTTCACTTTAATAATCATACAAATACGCTGGTAGGGGCATTACCATGTCCCGACGAGAAATCTATATGTATGAGGATTTTCGTGAATTGGTATCACCAGCCAATACAGCTAGCGTTAAAAAGCATAAACTGCGTAGGTTGGGTTGAACAAAGTGAAACCACTAAATATGCAGATTTAATGGTCAACAAGAAAGTGGCGGGTTTGAATCTCTCATTAAAAGATTGCTGCATTCTTCTTCAAGAAACGTGTATATCTTGCAGCCTTGCTACCATTTCTGCACGCGCCGAAACCTTCAGCTTACGAAACATCCTCTTCAAAGCTTGTTTGACGGAATTTTGCGTAATCCAAAGTTTTTCCCCTATTTCCGCATTTGTCAATCCCTGCGCCACTAACTCGGCAATTTCTAACTCACGCGTTGTTAGAGGGCTTACTAAAAAGGAATTGGATATTTTTGGTTTTGCCCGTAGAGTTGCCATTTTCGCTGATAAATGAATGCATAAGGCACTCAAATCAGCTAAATCGTTGCCATTAAAAGCAGGATTTCCCTTGTCACGAGCCAAGTTGAGCGTTCCGACAAGACGACCATCGCAAACTATCGGCCCGGTCATCACGTGTTCGTGATCGGAACGCGAGCAAAAATGCTTCCAGTCTCCTGGTGATAATAATAACTGCTCATGGGCCGGAGCATGACGCTCAACCACGTAGCGCCCGACTGGATTGCTTTCTAAGCATACTGCCGGAATACCCTGAACATCGATTTGGGCCGTTGGTTGCTCATCTAGAAGATAAATACCCCAATTTTGCACACCAAAATGCTTACCAATTTTATCCGTGAGAGCTAGTCTTAATTCTTGCTCATTTTGGACATTGGCGATCGCATGAAATACGGCGTGGAGAGAATTAACCATAAGTGTACCCAGTTGGGGACTATCCAAGCCTCAACAATTACTTCTATGCTAATACCAATAAAACTAAAACGCTAATTACAGTAGCGACTAGGAGAAGCACATGACAGTTACACAACTCTCTGCTCAGGAACTTTTCCGGGCTGCTTATGAAAACCGCTATACTTGGGACAAGAATTTCCCCGGTTATACTGCAAATATTACCTTTAAGCATGATGATAAGGTGTTTACAGGCAAAGTAATCATCAGTGCCAATCTCAAAGCCGAAGTTTTAGATGTAGATGATGAGCCAGCCCAGAAGGCAATTCATGGTCAAGCATGGGAGATAGCAATTCACCGCGTCCGCCGCAGCTTTGAAGACACCCACAGCGCCAATACGTTTAGTTATGGCAAAACTGACGAAACTGGTGCAGTTGAGCTTTTAATTGGTGGTAAGGCTGAGGGCGATAAATATAAAGTCCGCAATAATGAAGTATGCCATGTTCACCGTCTAATCCACGGTACTTTCGTGACCATTGACACCTTCAGCAGTCACGACACTGGGGAAGGTTACCTATCCCACCGCTATGACTCTGTGTACCATGACCCCAAGACTGGGGAACAAAAGGGCGGTAGAAGCGAATTTACAGATGAGTATGAAAAAGTTGGTGACTATTTCATCCTAAATCGTCGGGAGATTCGCACTGAGACAGCAGGACAAGTATCTATTCAGGAGTTTAACTTCTCTGATATCAAATTGTTGGAACCTGTTGCTGTTTAAGCTGTATTTTGTAATCTAAAAATTAGCGTAGGCGCAGCCCACCGCAGGTATCGCTCTTTAGTTTAAAGGAGCGATCGCTTTTATTTTTGACGTTTTGAGTGATGAAGACGAGGTTTTTAAAATAGAGTTTGATATTTAGATAGGTCGAGGGGTAACAGTAATGTTACCCCCCTCCCATCCGAAACCGTGCATGAAGTAGGGTAGGTAGCCAGTGAGTTACCATTATTGGCACTTTTCCAACCACCCCCCTCCAAACTACGCATGACCGTTTGTTTCCGTATCACGTAGCTTTCCAGTAATCAAAACGCTTGAGAGCTTCACCATCGTAGCGTCCGTATTGGATTTTCTCGTGACACTGACGACAAACCACGAGGGCTTTTCGTTTACCTGCTGATATTTTGACCATCCATTCTGGACGTTTGCCCTGCTACGAATAGAGAGATCGCTGCTACTGTTTTTGATTCCTTCTGAATAGGCGCAGAAACTGACCTTGTTCTTAATTGAAGTAGGTGCTGAGTCAGGTCGGATTGAGTCAGCAAATGTAATATGGCTGGAGTGCAACAAGGACAAAACAATGGTTCAAGGGGAAGCATGACTATTACTGTCTCAGATTTGTATATTGAGTTAGGCATTCATGGTGTATGTACTAACGACACCAGTATATGTGACGAACTAATTCAAGGGACTCTTATCAATCTTCTCGTTTTTCATGATGAGTTTAAAAGCTAAAATCCCACTATTCAACTGAATGGATAGCCAAAGTGTCGCAAATCTCATTGATCCATTGCGCTCCCAAATAGCACAAGCTATTGTCATCAGAGAAAATCTCCCTTTTATTAAAGACAAGCACCTTTACTAGGGTATGGTCGCGCTGGGATTGCACCACAAACATTAGAAAAACTCACTCCCGTTGCTATCGTTGGTGCCACAAGCGCTATTACAGGTGTTATTAGTACCATTCAATTCGAGGTAGTAGTTGCACCGACTGCCATTACTTGAGACCATTCACTGACGCGGTTGTTATCTAAGACGGCTCGCACTCGATAACCAAGCTGAATTTTATGCATTAGCAAGATCACATCACGGTTGAGTAATCCTTGTGATTTTTGGTTTTCATTAGATGCAGCTTGTATACGAAAGCAGCGATCGCTTTGACGTTTCAACTTTGGAGATTTCCCTTCCACAAGCACCGTTTGTAGTTCGTACTCTTTAGCTTCAGGATATGGTTCCCAGCAAAGTTGCCAGTAAGTTGACCAGCGAATTAAGTCTGATGGTAATTCCTTGACTTCATCCGACAATGTAGAGACAAGTCCGGTGACTGAAGGTTGTACAACTTGAGGCTGATTTGAGGTGATTTCAGCAGCTATAGATGAACTGTCATCAACACCTAGTATCAATCCGAATATCAAAGTGAACAGCACAATCAATCGTAGGCATTGTAATTGCACCGACAATATTTTCCGATTCATCATGATGCAAAAGTCAGTTGCTTACCACTCAACAGGTAAAATCAGGTTGCCGTTGTCTGCATAGATTGTTCGAGAACGGATACGCGTTCTGGGAGCTACTGTAGAGTTGAAGACTGCGCTTCTTTGCCCAATTGCTGATCTGTTGCCAATGCTGGCGCGGAATATAACAGAGTTCGGTCCTAGCCCTACGGCATCACCTAAGCTAGTTTCAGGGCCATTAGCAACACCATTGACAACTTGCCTACCACCATGAACTAGAGTGCGAGGCCCATAACCAATGCCATCACCAAGAGTTAAGCTAGTGGTTTCTAATGCGTGAAAGACAACGTCGTTTGCCATCCCAGCAATTTGCCCAACATTAAAAGGTTCACCCTCATCAGCACGTAGCGAAATTCTATTAGCTAGTTTGTTGTTGAGTGTTGCTAAAGAATCTTGGAAAGTAAGATTACCGATAATGCGGTTACGATAGTTCGGATCACGAGTTGGACTTCCACCTATCTGTGGCAGACTTCCAGAATTAAAGAAGGTGAGGGGAGCATAATTAATTCCTGTTACGTTTGTCAAGTCTGCCCTAGCTAAATCTGTGTAACCTTTGGCAAATGCTTCGTTGACTTCAATAATGCCTTCCATTAATGCAACGTCTGCTTGTGTCAGGTTGACTACTTTCCCCAAACTGCCGCTAGTAGCTTGTAGATCAGTTGTGACTTTTTTTCCAGGCAGGACAACTTTTCCAGCGGGTAAGGTAACACCAGGTCCAACTCGCGCCAGAAAGTTGACTACTGTGTTTCTTTCTATAGTTGCACCATCTATTTCACAGTTGAAGGCGAGAAAAGTCTCTGGAACAGTGTTGCTAAACTGAGTATTGGTAACTGGGTCGGTAAAAGGCCCTGTTAAACCTTGAGTACCAATTTTAGCTGCACCTTTGACAACAGCCATGTGTGCCATAATCACACGTTCGCCAATCTGCACTCCCGTTCCTGAAGCTATAATTTTCACTTGGTCTTGGGCATTAGAATCTGCCGCAATACTAATAGGAGCATTAGTAGCATCTAACTGGGCAAATGGAGCAACGTAGACTTTTTCGCCCAAGGTAATATTTGTGGGATTGGTGATTGTTGCTGTTGGGTCAACAAAACTAGCTGACTCGGAAGGTGCAGCACTTGGGCATATAGGTAAGTTTCCCACAGTTGGATTACACGTTCCTCCAGCAGCTACTGCGGGTTGTATATATATCTGTGTGCTGATGGCAAACGCTAGGATAATTGCAGTTAAAGCACTAAAAATTGTGCGAGGTTTGAACATAGGAAGAAAAGTCCTCACGGGTTATAGAATATTTGGCTATGGGATAATCTGCGTTAATGAATGAGAGATTTATTCAGGCGATGTCTGGCAACAAGACGCAGAGCGTCTACGCAGGCTGAGAAATTACCAAAAATTACACTGCAACAGCCTCTATTGAGACTCATTTTAGGTATGAGACCAAGAATTAACCGCCCCAAAAACCTGCCAAATTGAAGAATAGTTGTAAGACAACTGATAATAAAAAGCCTAAAAGCGGCACTGAAATTGTCGTTGTTGCTCCAGCAACCGCATCATTGTAGACAGTCTCCCAAGCATCTGGCCCAGTTGTGGACTGTCCATATACTTTAGTACTCACAGCTAACGTTAAGCTAAGTACACTTAAACCAACTAGTATTACGCGACGTTTCAACATTATTCCTTGTTACCTAATAGTTCGCCAAGTTTATTGGGTAAGGTAAAGCGAAAAGGTACAGGACATACTTAAACTTTTCGGTTTACCTAACTTAATAACTTTCAAATTTAATCAAGTACAAATTGCTACATCCAGCAATTAAGAATCTATTGTAATCCTATTTGCTGTTTAACACTAGAGCTTTAGGTATTGAAAAAATTTATGGAAATAATAAAAATAGTATTAAATTTATAGTGGAAAACTGTGTTCACAAAACAATAATTTAATTAAAAAATTCATCTATCTTAAGGAATAAATTTAGATTAATTGCTGCTATTAATAATCAGTATAGGTAAAAAATAATTTAAATTCTATCTTTGGGGGGATAAATATTTAAGCTGTATACTAAATAAGAGTTTGGAGAAGATAATAGACATCGATTTGGTGTCGTAGATTGAGTAAAGACTACGAAATTTTTCCGCAGACCCATGAAACCTTTGTGCAGATCGCAATGATTCGGTTAATGCTGAGAAGACTCGCCTAATTGATTTGTTTAATACTTTCCAAACATCCTCTAAGGTCAATTGCAGTTTTTTCATCATGGCAATGTCAATTACATCTCCATCATGAAAGTGCAATTCACACCAAGCGCATTCTAAAATCCTCTCAAGAGGATTAAATACAAAATTTTCAGCTATGTAGAAGGCTATCTTAATGGAGCAAGAGGACTCCCGTTAAGCTTCGCTGTAACGGGAGATGAATTGCGACCAATATAACACTGAGCGCAGCGAATCATTATTTTGGTTGTTCCTGATGCTCAACGTAATTTTTTAATTGTTCGACTGTAACACCCCCACAACTGGCTACAAAATACGCACCAGTCCAGAAATATGGCAAGCCATAGAAGTATTTTGTAGCCAACCAGGGAAACTCTTTACGTATTAGCCTACTACTCAC
>NZ_WBKL01000064.1:0-67787 GCF_015714705.1 Nostoc sp. NZL
GCCTCTTAAGAGTCTCCAGTCCCCACTCCCCTCCCCCGAAGCCTTCAAGCAACGCTTGGCGCAAATGCAAGTTGTCCTGCACAATCAAGATAACCGTGAACACGACCTACTAGATTCCGATGATTATTACCAATTTCAGGGTGGCTTAACAGCGGCGGTGCGTTCTCTACAGGGAAAAAATCCCCAAACGTATTTTGGTGATAATTCCATACCCGCCCAACCACGAGTCCGCCAACTGAAAGAAGAAATTGCCCGGGTGTATCGTTCTCGCGTAGTTAATCCTAAGTGGATTGCGGGAGCCATGCGCCACGGTTACAAAGGTGCTTTTGAAATGGCAGCGACGGTAGATTTTTTATTCGCCTATGATGCAACAGCTAAATGTGTCGAAGATTATATGTATCAAGGCATAGTAGAAGCTTACTTGCTCGATCCAGTTGTGTCAGAATTTATTCAGCAAAAGAACCCTTATGCTCTGCGTGATATTGCTGAAAGATTATTAGAAGCACACAAGCGCAATTTGTGGGAGGATGTAAATATAGGAACATTAGAAGCTTTGAGGAACCTAGTACATCAAGCTGAAGCAGTTATCGAAGAAAAATCAATGGTGTAGGAAAGAAATATGGAAAATCTTGCGTATTTGCACCTAGCTTTCGCCTACGAAGACAGCACACCCAGTGAATTGGTCTCCCTCAGTTCTTTGTTTAACAAAGCAGCTGCACCAGACTGGAAACGGCTTTCTGGTAGGGCTTGGAAGTATATGTTGCCCCTCGCTCTGTCCTTGTCTATTCTTGGCGCTGTTACCAGCGTCATGGCACTGGAAAAAGGCGATCGAGGCCCTTCTGTCAGAAATCTACAACAAAAGTTGAAAACAGCAGGTTTTCATCAAGCTCCAGTCACCCAAGTATATGACGTATCCACACAAGAAGCTGTGCGGCGCTTCCAAAAGGCCGCCGGTTTACCAGTAGATGGCATTGTTGGAGCAAGCACCCTGCAAAAATTAGAAAGCTGGCAAGCCAAAAAGCCCAGTACTACAACTACACAAGCTAAAAAAGCTACTGTTGTAAGTACACAAGCCAAAAAGCCCAGTACTACTAGTTCAGCTAGCAGCCAGCGCCGTAATCCCAACTACCTTACTAAGGGGGATGAAGGTGAAGATGTGAGGGTTTTACAAGAACGCTTAAGAGTCGCAGGCTTTTATTACGGAAACGCTACGGGGATATTTGGCCCAATTACCGAAGAAGCTGTCAAGCGGTTCCAAGATTCTTACAAATTAAGCGTTGATGGAGTTGTTGGCCCAGCAACATTGCGTAAATTGCCGGGAGTTGGCATCGGTGATGGAGAAGAGGCTCCCAAAAACCAAAAGGTAGTCAATCGAGATAAACTCCGTGTAGGCGATCGCGGTGAGCCAGTTAGAATTATTCAAGAACAATTGATCCAGGCAGGATATTTAGAGGGAGAGCCAAATGGCTACTATGGCCCCTATACTGCCGATGCTGTAAGGAGATTTCAGGCAGCTAATTACTTGGCAGCAAGTGGCGTTGCTGGCCCAACTACGCGAGCTAAGTTATATAGCTCAGTTAATACTGCTAGCAAAAGCGAGTTTAATACCCTAGAAATCCAAACGCGACTACGGGAGCGGGGTTTTTATAAAGGCAAGTTGAATGGTGTGATGGCAGATGACACCAAAAAAGCGATTAAACAAGCCCAAGAATTCTACGGCATTAGTCTTAAGGATCTTAAGAGCGGACGCTTTTAACATCCGCTTTGGTGTTGTTAGTATCAATTCCCAACTGGTTGCTTGCCTCCAGTAACAGCAAATTACGAACTGCTCAAAATTCCACTTATTTGGTTAATTTGAGTAGTTTCGTCTTATTATCCACCCAAGTGCTAAAGCGGCATCAGCGCCCGTTGGCACTTGGGACACACTGCATGAATGGTCATTTGACAGTCAAGCAGATGAAAACCTTCTTTTTGAGCGGTTTTCGACCCAATTTTTAAAATTGAGTCGTTTTTAAACTCTATGGTGGAGTTACACCTAACACAAATTAAGTGATGGTGATGATGAGGATAGGGCTGGTTGATCTCATAATGCTTATGTCCCTCGCCCAGTTCTAGTTCCCGTAAAATTCCCATCCTTGCCATCAACTTCAAAGTCCGATAAATAGTTGACAGGCTGATCCCTTCACCATCAGTTTCTAGTCGCTGATAAAGATCCTCCGCACTCAGATGTTCACCTTGCGGAAGTTCTTGAAAAATGTGTAAAATTGTTTCGCGCTGGGGAGTTAATCGCCAGCCTCGTTCGTTCAGTTCTGCCTTGAGTGAAGTAGTTGTGTAGACAGTCATACTAATATTTCTCAACAAAGCTCGTTAATTGAGAATATAACAAATCTTGGGAGCAATTTGCAACAATCATTGCCTATTGAGAATCATTACTAAATATTTAAGAACAATTCATCAAATCTTGATTAAAATTCAACTAATAAGCTGTATTGCATTTAATTTGCATACAGCTAATAGTTAGGATACTTGTAACGATTGCATCCCTTGATTTTTAATTTTGATTTAGTGAATTTTGAATTGTTTATTTGATCCACACCTTCAAGATATCTGAGCAAAGGTCTGGGGAAAGTATTATTCTATTAAATGCAAATTATTTGCTATAAGCCTTTAAAAGGCTTTTGATCTGGGGATCAAATCAGCCCTTTGTCCCTAGTCATTTGTCAAGTGTAGTTTTCTAATGACAAATGACTAATGACAAATGACTAACTTAGAGATTCCAAATAGTCGCGGATGAGGTTGCGACGCTTGGGTTGACGTAGCTTTTGCAAAGCCTTGGATTCAATTTGTCTGACTCGTTCCCGCGATAAGTCGAGAGCGCGGCCAATTTCTGCTAAAGAGTAAGGATGACCATCTGCCAAACCAAACCGCATTAAAATAACATCGCGTTCCCGGCTCGTCAAATCTGACAGAAGATGATGTAAGTCTCTTTGTAAAGATTCTCGCATTAACATTTCTTCTGGTGTTACACAGTCAGTTTCGAGTAATTCGCCTAACTCAGTGTCTTTATCCTTGCCTACTTTGGTTTCCAAAGAAACGGAGCGAGGAACCCGCAACAAAACTTCTCGTACTTGGGTCGGTGTCATCTCTAACTCAGTTGCTAAATCTTCTAGAGTTGGGGTGCGACCTTTTTCTTGAGCAATTTTGCGTTGGGCCTTTTTGATTTTGTTTAACTTTTCGGTAATATGGACAGGGAGGCGGATAGTGCGACTAGAAGTAGCGATCGCCCGTGTAATTCCCTGACGAATCCACCAGTAAGCATAGGTACTGAAGCGGTAACCCTTAGTTGGGTCAAATTTTTCTACAGCCCGCTCTAAACCTAGCGTACCTTCTTGGACTAAATCCAACAATTCCAAACCACGATTTTGATACTTCTTAGCAACAGACACAACTAGGCGAAGATTAGCCTTAATCATGTGTTCTTTTGCTTGGAGTCCTTGGGACTGAATTTGATCCAACTCTTCTACTGTCAACTTGGCGATTTCAGCCCAGCGACGTTTGCCATCTGCCAAAGTCGGTCTGAGATCCGATAAAATTATGTCAGCAGTAGCAGCCCACCTTTCTAAAGACGGGCGATGTCCTAGTTCCGAAGTCAGACGTTCCTGAACTTCAATTAACCTTAAATAGGGCGTAATCACTTCATCCCCTTGCTTGGCGGCGTTAGCAAGCACTATCCGCATCCGCAAGTAACGTTGGACTTTTTGAGCTTCTGAAACCTCTTCATCCCGCCCCAACAAGCGAACCCGACCAATTTCTTGAAGATATAGACGTACTAGGTCTGTACTACGACGGTTAGTGCTAGCAGCAAAGTTAGCATGGTCAACAGAAGCCATCTCTAGCTCCTGTAAATCATCTACCGATAACTCACTTTCATCAACCGTGAGATCCGAGTCCAAAGCCTGGTGGGACTTTTTGGTGTTGTAGGGGGCATCTGCATAAAAAGATGTTGCTGGCATAAAGATCGTCTCAATGGCTCCAGGTAACAATAGATTTCGGTCAGCTTAGATTACGGTCAGCTATTCAACTGTTGCTATTGTTCCCGTGATTCACGATGAACTAACATAGTTGAAGATTCCATCACAATTTTTTTAGAAATTAGTTGTAATGGTTCTATTGGATACACTATTACTGAACTTAATCGGCTGCTAAACTTTTGATTGAACCAATAGCTATTCAAATCCGCAGCTAGGTTTTCAATATTTAAACTACTTAGTTAACATTTCAACCTTGATGGTTACTGATAGTAACTTTTATAACAGGGTATAAACATACTTCAGTGAATATCATGTTTATAGTTGGCATAGTCACATTTACATGGCTATGAAAGTAATATCCTGACGATTTATCAATTTTTTCTCAGGATTATTCAGGTATAAGTAGAACTAATGGATATCGGGTAAGTGATTAGTATTAACGGTAAAAATTTTATTGACACAGAGAGGGTGAGACCTGAGACGCAGAGAATAAAATGTCCCTGCGTCTTCTTCGGTATCCCCTGTAAGCCGTCAATTTGAACTTGTACGACTACTAACTAGTAGTTGTATTCTGGTTTGATATCTCGCAGCATTAGTTCATCAAGTGCTTGTCGGGGTGTGACTTCACCCTGAAGTAACCGATAAACTTGTTCAGTAATTGGGACAGGAATGTTTTGTTGCTTGGCTCGTTGCATCAAAACCCGGCAAGTATTCACTCCTTCAGCAGTTCCTTGTAAATTTGCGAGAGTTTCTATAAGTGACTTACCACCAGCTAGCTGGTAACCGACTTGGTAATTGCGACTTAAGGGACTATTGCACGTTGCTAACAAATCTCCTAGACCCGATAAACCATAAAAAGTTTCCGTCTTCGCACCCCAGTCATTGCCGATGCGAACCATTTCTGTAAGTCCACGGGTGACTAAAGCAGCTTTGGCATTGGTTCCCAGTTGTAAACCATCGCACACACCCGCTGCGATCGCAATGACATTTTTCAGTGTTCCCCCCAGTTCCACACCCAAGGGATCGGGATTGGTATATACCCGGAAACGATGAGAAGAAAATACTAACTGCACTATTTCCGCAGCCGTGGGAATATTACTGGCTACCACCGTGGCTGCTGGTAATTCCATTTGAATTTCTTTTGATAAATTAGGCCCAGACAAAACAACCACTGCATGGTTAGGGAATACTGTTTGCCAAATTTGCGACGGCGTGCAGATGGTTTGGGGGTCTAAGCCTTTCGTCGCCGTCACAAAAATTGTCTCTGGAGAAAGGGGGAAAGAATGGACTTGGGAAGCAACATCTCTCACACCAATCATCGAGATAGCGGATACGACTATTTGGACATCTTTTAAAACTGCTTGGAGAGTTTGGGAACCGTGACGCGACCACACGCCCACCCTATGACCATTCGCTGCGGCAAGATTTGCCAGAGATGCACCCCAAGCACCCGCACCAAGAATCGCTACAGATTTTAAATTAGTCATTAATCAAAAGTCTCCCCATCCTTTTAGCTCACCAATCTAAAATCTAAAATCTAAAATTGGCTGCGGGGGTAACGTTCCATTAATTCCCTAACTTGTTCTGCATGATATGAGCTTCTTGTCAAAGGTGAGGAAACAACTTGTAAAAATCCGATTTCTTCGCCGAATGCCTTCCAAGCTGCAAATTGTTCTGGGTTGATAAACTCATTTACTTGCAAGTGTTTTTGACTGGGTTGGAGGTATTGCCCAATTGTCAAAATGTCGCAATCGACGGTTCGCAAGTCTTGCATGACTTGGCGAATTTCGGCATCAGTTTCACCGAGTCCAACCATGATCCCGGATTTAGTGTATGTGCTAGGAGAAACTTGGCGAGAGCGTTGTAATAATTCTAATGTGCGATCGTAGTTTCCTTGGGGACGCACCCGGCGATACAGGCGTGGCACAGTTTCGGTATTGTGGTTTAATACTTCTGGCGCAGCTTGTAGAATCAACTCTAGAGCATTCCAATTACCGCACAAGTCAGGAATTAAGACCTCGATTGTGGTGTTGGGTGAAACAGTGCGAACCGCATTAATACACGCTATAAACTGAGACGCGCCACCATCTGCCAGATCATCTCGGTTTACAGAAGTGATCACAACATGGTTAAGTTTCATGCGGCGAACAGCTTCTGCTAGTCGTGCAGGTTCGGTGGGGTCTAGTGGTTTGGGTTTTTTCTCAAAATCAATATCGCAGTAGGGACAAGCGCGTGTACAAGCCGGGCCCATAATCAAAAACGTGGCAGTACCGGCATTGAAGCATTCACCAATATTCGGACAGGACGCTTCCTCACAAACTGTATTGAGGGCTAAATCCCGCAAAATGTCTTTAACGTTACCGATGCGCTCACGCTGAGGTGCTTTTACCCGCAACCAGTCTGGTTTTACAGTCACAATCCGCTTTTACCACTAGAGTTATACAAATTTAATCGTAGCAAGCAAAGCCTTGGGTGAAGCGATCATATATATAGATGTAATTCTGTCATTTGGCACAAGGTGTGATATTCTTGATTTACAATGCCATTATTATGGCGGGATGTGGCGCAGCTTGGTAGCGCACTTCGTTCGGGACGAAGGGGCCGCTGGTTCGAATCCAGTCATCCCGATTTGTACATGTACATTCGCAACGCTCATCGCATCCATGTATTGCAAGCAGGCCGGGTTGTACAACAAGGAACTTTTCAAGAGCTAGCTACTGTTGAAGGGCTATTTGCTCAGTTAATGGCTCTGCAAATAGTGTAGCGACTTTTGACATACTCCCCCGAATGCGCTTCCCTAAATTCGGGGGAGTATGTCAAAGAGCCTTTCTAGACAAGGCGTTTAGGTTCTATGACTAAATCTACAGCAGCGCTAAAATCTTTAACGATTAAGTTAGGGTGGTAAAGCTCCAATTGGGTGCGATCGCGGATACCAGATTCCACAGCCATCACCTTAATACCGTGATTTTTAGCAGCAGTGATGTCGGCTTCCGTATCTCCCACCATCCAAGTATCAGCCGCCGGGGGCAGTTCTTTTAATGCCCTAGCCATCAACAAGGGCTTATCTTCAATATCACGAGTTTTAACATAGTCGTTACTCAGGCAATAACAACGATTTTCTGGGAAAAATCTCCCTAAATCGTGTTTTTTGAAGGCATAATCTAGTTCCCGAACTCGGCGCATGGTCATAACTGCTAAATCAATTCCAGCTTGTTGAATTTTTAACAGTGCATCCACAGCACCGGGTGCAAGAGTATCATAGTTGAAATAAGGTTCTGTATGGACAGTTTGCCGCCGCAACTGGGCAAATTCTTGGGCTTGAGCTTCGTCTAACCCTGAATTTAAAGCGATTTGTTTTTCAGGAACACGCGATCGCTTTAACTGCCAAAATTCCGCTTTTGGAAGTTCTTGTACTACTTGGTCTGGGCGACGGGTTTTTTCCAAGCAAAATTGATAAACACGGTAGTACCGTTCCGAAACATCAATAATCGGGCCGTCGAAGTCAGTAATAAGTCTTAGCATCGGCGGAAATTGTTAAATTTTATTAAAATTATCGCAGCTGTGTGGCTATTTTGCGATCGCGAATCTGCACTATTGAATTGAAGTAAGTGTTTTTTTATAAAGTCTTTTTCAGAAAGTATCGACGATGACCTGGAGGAAAATCCTCCAACTCTCCAAACACTTCATAACCCAAGTGCTGATAAAATCCAGGAGCTTGGAAGCTGTAAGTAAAAACATACGCATGTAAGCAACCACGATTAACAGCCTCTTGTTCTGCGGCCAAAAGAAGTGCTGTTCCATATCCATCACCTCTTAACTCTTGTGCAATCCAGAGAGTACCGATATGGAACCATCCCAAGCCGATAAAGCCCTCCAAGCCGCCCACTACATTTATTTCTGAATCACGAAGTAATAGAAACAGTGGCGTATATTAGTAATCTCCAATCTTACCTACATTAAAATCTTGAAGTTGCTTGTCAATAAAATCAACTTGTTTAGAGTCTGGCTGAATTTCAATTAATATTTTGTAATCAGGCATCATTGTAGCGTACCGCGTTTAATTTGTTCGCTTTCAATAGCTTCAAATAAGGCGCGAAAGTTACCTTCGCCAAAACCTTGAGCTTGGAAACGGCGTTCTATAAACTCAAAGAAAAATGTTGGCTGTTCAAATATTGGTTGGGTAAAAATTTGTAGTAACAAGGGTGCGATATTTCTTCCCTCTAAAGGAGCATATTCTTGCCAATCCACCAGAATTTCCTGTTGAGCGATCGCTTCTAGTTCTAGAGGTGATAGTGTAAGTCCTGGACGCTGTTTTAACTGCGAATAGTAACTTTGGGGAACTGAGAGTAAAGATAAACCACTGGCACGAAATTTAGCGATCGCACTCACAAGATTAGTCGTCCGCAAGGCAATATGTTGAATTCCTGGTCCCCGGTTGACATCTAGAAACTCCTGAATTTGGGAATTACTAGAAGCTGGTTCATTAATTGGCAATTGGACGCTACCGTTACGCGAAACCATCACCTGGCTATGTAAAGCAGAGCGATCAGTTTTAATTTTAAATGCTTGCTGGGGTTGAAAATCTAAGATATTTTCGTACCAAGCGACAGCACGCTCTAATTCGCCAACTGCTACGTTCAACACTATGTGATCTATGGCGGTAAAAGTGTTGTCATTTGTCATTTGTCCTTTGTCAAAAACCAATGACCTTTCTATTAACGTATGAGTCAGTCCACCCCAGGCGGCAATTTTGCTCGACTTGAGGGATGTTGCGCCTACATTCTGTTCCTGGATGGGTTGTAGGATTGTAGCACCGTGTTTTTGAGCTAGTGCGATCGCAGCTTCCACATCTTCCACAGCAAAAGCGACATCTGCCACACCGGGTGGATATTGACGCAAAAACTCAGCGACTGGACTTGTAGGTAACAGTGGTGAAGACAGAAAAAAGCAGACAGCACCACTTTTCACCACTTCTGTACAAGTGTGAAATGAACTACTGCGATCGGCTACTGTTTGAAAACCAAGATGGTGTACAAACCAATCCCGCCATACTTTAGCGTCTTCTACATAGAAATGAACGTGATCAATTTTCATAGATACTGAAAATCCAGCATAACAGCTTATATATCTGTAAATTTTGCCTTTTTTGCTAAATTTTCAGGTCTTTCCCAGGCAAGAATTATCTAGACGCACTCCCACTTTAAAAGAAGAGATGGCTATCAGGTTGAATGTTAATTTCCATTGGCACAGCTTGCGGTTCGGCAGAAAGGGCAAAGAAAATCGCATTGGCAGCAGTTTCAGGACTCAGCATTTTTTTCCGGTCTACTTTTAAATTGACGTTATCCCAGAAAGGAGAATCTACCCCACCAAAGTAGAATAGCGTGAACTTGATACCAAAACGCTTGAGTTCCTCTGCCATACACTTGCTAAAACCAACAACACCAAACTTAGAAGCAGAATAAGCCGCTGCCATTCCCATCGAATGCTTGCCCAGAATTCCTACCACGTTACAGATGTGACCAGACTTACGCTTTTGCATCTCTTCAGCAGCCGCCTGAGTGGTGTAAAAACTGCCTTTTAAGTTGACATCTAGCATCTTGTCTAAATCAGCGGGTTCCAGGCTGTTGTAGGGCTTGAGTATACCAGCACCAGCTGCATTCACTAAAATATCAATTTGACCAAACTCAGCAATGGTCTTTTCTATCAAAGTATCTACCTGTTGGGGGTCAGTAATATCAGTAGGAACGGTCAAAACTTCCCCTGGTAAATCATTTGCCAATGTTGTTAAACGAACCGCATCTCTCGCAGCCAGTACCAACCGGACTCCGGTAGGCGCAAGTTTGTGTGTTAAAGCTGAACCAATACCACCAGTAGCACCGATAATAACAACGACTTTATCTTGCATCGTAGTATTTATAATTCTTTACATGTTTTTACATAATACTGAATTACAGGCTCAGGTTGTACGTAAACATCCAGAAAATATCTATTCGCAGAGTAGTGCTGTTACCTCGTATTCCTTGCCACTCGCCTTTAATGTAAATATGGGAGATGATTCTAAATATTTAGCAAAACTAGAACCTAATTTTAATTTTTTAATAATTGAATTAGGAGATTCTCCAGTTATTTTCCGTATCTCTGTACCTAATTGGGACACAGATAATTTAGTTTTAGGAGATTTTTTTTGTATATCTTGAATAATTTTTAATAGTAATTTATCTAATGTTTTTCCATTAGAAATTTTATTAGAATCTTCTTGTTTTTCTTTTGATTGAACAGATTCTTTAACTGAATTGTCTAAGATAGTGATTGTTTTCTCGTTTTCTGGTTGCTTTGTATTATGTTGAATATTGATATCACATTTTTCTTGAAATAAAGTCGCAACAGCCACTAAGCTGTTTAATCGAGCATTAATTGATTCCTGTTCAGTTTTAATTAAATCTTGAATTGTATCAACCACTTTTTCCAAGGATGGAACTTCTGTTGCCACTGCTAAGGAATAATGAGTTAATTTACCAGAATTACGATTTTATATATGCAAACTTTGCCCTTGCCTACGTACCCAATAGACAATCAATCCCTGGTTTTGGAGTTCGTTACAGAGGTGAATTAAAATTCCATCGCTAGAACAGACTAATATTTCTTTAACTGTTGGATAAGAGCGTAAAATGCAAGCACCGAATGCAATCATTTTTGCATCAGCACTATTTTTACCTTCAGGAACATGGACAAGTTGATAGCCACGGCTATATAGTTCAATATCTTGCTTCCCAATACTGGGATTTTTCCAGTTAGCAAATGCCATTTTAACTTGGAGGGGATACTCACAAATCCTGGCTAAAAATAATTCAGAATTAATATCTAGTTTTAAGTTTTCTGCATCCAAAAGCAGAAGAGAGATTCCTGTTTCTAATTTATGTTTAATTTCCTTTTTTTGCTGATTTTTCAGGTTCAATTGCCTGAACACAGCAGATTCTAGCCAATCAGGCGATAATATAGTTTGCAGTAGTTCTTCAGCTAATATAAAACTAAAAGAGTCAAGACTTTTCCCTGTGACTTTTTCTTCTAGCAGGTTTTTCACTAAAGAAAGTTCCGTCGCTTCAGCCATAGATATTTTACTGTGCCCGTTGCTGTTAGCAAGCAAGTCACTTTCCAAGGAACGAGGAAATGCAGGCTCAAGGAATTGTTTACCACAATTTTTGCAGAGGTAATTCTGCTTGTCATTCCGACGACCATTTTGACGACATGTAGTAGATTCGCACAGAGGACATTTCATTTTGTGATTCAGGTGGTCTAGAGCAGATACTTTTCTTTAAGTATATAGTATAAAAAAATACTGTCAATGTCGGTTCGTATTGCTGAACACAAGAAAAACTCAAAGCAAGCGGAAATTAAATTTAACTCCTCATTTCCGCTTGCACTATGTTATGGCTCTCTGAATAACTAGAATTTGAGAAATGCTTCAACTAACGCGGGCGAAAACATAGTCACGAGTGCGAGAATCCACAGGGTTAGTAAAGATTTTATTTGTAGTACCAAATTCAACCATTTGAGTTATACGATTTTCATTACTATAAAAGAAAGCCGTAAAATCAGATAGGCGAGCAACTTGCTGCATATTGTGAGTAACAATTACAATTGTCAACTCAGAGCGTAAGTTATGGATCAAATGCTCAATTTTCATGCTACCAGTAGGATCAAGACCTGAACAAGGTTCATCCATCAACAAAACATTAGGTTTGACTGCTAAAGCACGGGCAATACATAATCTTTGTTGTTGACCACCAGAAAGTTCTAAAGCAGACTTGTGCAGCTTATTTTTGACTTCATCCCAAAGTTCGGCAGCTTTGATGGCAGATTCTACGATTCCATCTAATTCTACTTTCGGATGCCATCCAACTAATTTCACCCCATAAGCAACATTATCGTAAACGCTCATGGGAAAAAGATTTGGCTTGGGAAAAACCATACTTACTTGGCGACGTAAGCGATTGATGTTGACACGACGCTCATATATACTCTGCCCATAAAATTCTACTCTTCCTTCAACCCTCACATCTCCTTCTAATTCAGTCATGCGATTTAACGATTTAAGAAAAGTAGACTTTCCACAACCACTAGAACCAATAATTGCCGTGACTTGGTTTTGGTAAATATCCATTGACACGCCTTCAACTATCTTTTGAGTGTCGTAATAGAAGCTGAAGTTTTTGACTCTGATGGCTGGAATTAGTTTACTCATATTCCCAAAACGTGTGAAACAAAACTTGATTCAGTAAAACAGTACAAATCAGCAACGCTGTTTCACTATGTTACTCCCAAAATGAGATATTCATGGAAATTACGTAGCTATACAGTGGTCATCCAGCAGATAAGTGGTTAGTAGATATTTATATAATGCTGTGTCCCAAAATTTATTTTTTACAGACGTTTTCTACCACCTTCTCAACATTGACTAATACCTCTTGGTTAAGGGAGAAAGTAGAAAGATTGCTTGCCCTGACTCGTCATATCTTCATGACTTAACCTTTCTGAAAAATTGATAAAATATTATCAGTAAAAGGCAAAGGTTCTTTTAAAAATCAAAATCGCATCTCATTTTTATAATTTTTGTGCTTTGTAATCCTACTTAATTAAATCATTAGATTAGTACCTCCTCATTAAAAAGATTAGTTGCTAAAAAATGCCTCACAGCTAATGATATTTTTAACTACGTTTTTCTGTTTTTATAGTTCAGTTTGGAAATTTTTGATAATATTTAGATAGCGTGTTTTTTTAATTAAAAATATTGGCTAAACTGCTATAAAACGTCGATTATGTTTATCTAGAATAACTTCATTAATTAACTTTTCGGTGCTTTTTCTTCAAGATAATATAGAAGAATATCCCTCTTCTGTCACTCTCCGGGAAGGCGATCGCTATAAACCTTATGAGGCAATCAATACAAGCTATACTATTAGAAAAAAATCGGTCTTGTATTTGTTATTAGAAAATAATCGCGCGTAGGCGTAGCCCGTCGTAGACATCGCAGGCTATACAAAAGCTCTAGAATTCAGAAATGGCAAAAGTTTTCGGAGAGTGACAGAAGAGGGGTATGTAAAATGCAACAACTATTTTCAGCTTTTGGAAGCTATGTCTGGGGTAAACTAAATCTCGGAACGGGCAAAATCCCCTTGTTAAATAAAGGTAGGGCAAACTTCCGCTACAGTGTACTAGTACCACAAGGCGGAAGGCGGAATTCGTAATTCGTAATTCGTAATTCGTAATTAATTGTTTGCAAGGATTTCAGACATTTAAAATGGGTGGCTTATTTACGCCGTGCGGTACTAGTTTACTACCATCGTAGGAACTGTGAAAGTTAAAAGTACGGAATGTGGGTTTAAAATGCTTGTATAGTCTATGTTTTAAGTTTTTTTGTTATATCCTCAGCCTCAGAGACTCACTAGATACTTAAAAACTCTAATCATCATTAGATTTCCTACGAAAATAAAAAAATAAAGCGCCTGTTGATGCAAGCGCTTTTTCCAAACTTTTAAGTGATTATCATTCTTAGCTAAACTTGTTCTATTTTCGCAAAGTGCGATCGCTTTACCCGCTCGTAGACATCGCTTCAAGGAGCGAGAAACCAGATATAGCAAGCTTTGAGTTTTCTATAAAATATTCTTATCCAAAACGACCATTCACATAGTCTGCCGTTTGTTGCTTCAAGGGGTGATTAAAAATCTTTTCTGTACGATCAAATTCCACCAACTCACCTAAATACATAAACGCAGTGTAATCAGAAACACGAGCGGCCTGCTGCATATTATGAGTCACAATCAAAATCGTCACCGTTTCTTTCAATTGATCAATCAACTCTTCAATGCTGGCGGTAGCTATGGGGTCTAAAGCTGATGTTGGCTCATCAAATAGAACAATCTCAGGGTCAGTCGCCAAAGCGCGGGCGATGCACAACCGCTGCTGTTGACCACCAGAAAGGTTAAAAGCTAAATCATTTAGACGATCCTTTACTTCATTCCACAAAGCTGCATCATGCAAAGCTTTCTCTACTTTTTCATCAAGGATTGTACGTTTAGATTCACCCCGCACCTTCAAACCATAAGCCACATTTTCGTAAATGGACTTAGGAAAGGGATTAGCCCTTTGAAATACCATACTAATCCGCATCCGCACTTCAATTGGGTCAACCTTATTACTGAGTAGGTTAATCCCATCTGGTTCGAGAGTGATTTCCCCTTTATAGCTATTTCCAGGATATAGATCGTGCATTCGATTGAAACAACGTAACAGGGTGGTTTTACCACATCCAGAAGGCCCAATCAGCGCCGTTACTTGTTTTTCACCCACTGACATATTAATGTCTTTGAGAGCGTGGACTGTTCCACCGTAGTAGAAATTCAGATAATTGACCGAAGCTTTGATGGATTTTTCTAGGGTTGATGATGCAGTTTCTACCATTTGATTTTTTTGCGTAAACGATAGCGGATATAAATTGCCACAGCGTTCATAGCCAAAGTAATGGCAATTAGAACAATACCTGCTGCTGCTGCATTCACCTGAAACTCAGCTTGGGGACGAGATACCCAATCGAACATTTGAATGGGCATAACTGTAAACGGAGCGAGTAACCAAGAGAATGAGATGTAGGGAAACTGCCCAGTAATTGGTGGTTCTGGTAAGAAGGCTATAAATGTCAGCGCACCGATGGTAATTAGGGGTGCAGTTTCACCAATAGCTCTTGCCAAGGCAACAATAATACCAGTGAGAATTGTGCCTGTTGAGTAAGGCAAAATATGATCCCAAATCATTTGCCACTTAGAAGCCCCAGTTGCATAGGCAGCTTCACGGATACTATTTGGTATAGCACGCAGAGCCTCACGGGTAGAAACGATCACCACTGGTAAAACCAATAACGCCAAGGTAAACCCAGCGGTAATAATGCTTCGGCCGAAGTTGAACCCATAAACAAAAACGCCCAAAGCCAAAAGTCCGTAAATAATCGAGGGAACGCCAGCTAAGTTGGTGACATTAATTTCAATTACATCAGACAACCAATTTTTTCGGGCATACTCTTCTAAGTAAATACCCGATGCTATACCTATGGGTATGGCTACTAAAGACGTTACAAACATTACCAAGAGCGTTCCCACCCAAGCTGAGAGAATGCCTGCTTCTTCCGCCCTGCGACTAGGAAACGAAGTCAAAAATTGCCACGAAAGACGTGGGAAACCATCGGTGATTAAATCAAACAATAGTGCCAGTAATGTGACAATACCAAACAGCATTGACAATATGCCAATAATGTTGAAAATATATTGCGATCGCTTATTCCGGCTAATAGTCTTACGGACTTCTTGAATATTAAGAGTTGTCATATCAATAAATTTCTCGATAGCGCTTGGTGAGAAAATGACCAATGATGTTAAAGACTAAAGTCATTAGCACTAACGTGAGTCCAACTGCAAAGATGGTCTGATATTCCAGGCTGCCATGAGGTAGATCGCCGAGACTCACCGATACAATGTAGGCTGTCATGGTAGCGGCTGGTTCCATCGGGTTAAGGGTCAGGTTTGGTTGTCCACCCGCAGCAATCGCCACTATCATCGTTTCACCGATCGCACGAGAAATTCCCAAAATGTAAGCCGCAGAGATGCCAGAAATAGAAGCTGGTAATACGACTCGCAAAGCTGTCTGGAAGCGGGTAGCCCCCATTGCATAAGAAGCCTCGCGTATATGTGCGGGTACTGTACGCATGGCATCTTCACTCAGGGAACTAACATAAGGAATAATCATAATGCCGATGACGAGTCCCGCACTTAACATACTAAAACCAGGTAAATCTGGCAAAATTACCTGCAACAGCGGTGTGAGAAATAAGAGCGCAAAATAACCGTAAACTACTGTAGGAATACCCGCCAACAATTCTAAAGCTGGCTTGACAATTTCCCGAACGATGGGTGAAGCAAATTCACTTAGGTAAATAGCAATAATCGTACCTAGTGGTACTGCTACTAATAAAGCAACGAATGTGGTGACTAAAGTTCCTGTCACTAACGGTAAAATACCGAAATGCTTATCATCAAATAAAGGTGTCCATTGGGTATCTGTAAGGAATTCCCATAAAGATACTTTTTGAAAAAATATTATAGATTCGTAAAATAAGATACCAAGAATGGCTACTGTCGTTGCCACAGAAGAAAGTGCCGCTAGAAACAAGACAGACTCTATTGCCCGTTCTTGCAAATCACGCACTAGCTTTCGAGAAAGTTGAGTTTGTTTTGCACTACTCATGCTGGGATGCGATCGCTCCTGAGATAATAAATTTAAATAGGCAAAGAGAGGTACTACACCTCCCTTTGATGAATTGCAGATTTTGAACTAATTCAAAATTCACAATCAGGCTTATTCTTTAGCTTCACGACTTAATAGTTCTTCAATTTTCAGCCCAACTGATTCTTGACCACCAAAAATCGTGCCATATCTCTTTTTATTGAAGTGATTCTGGGCGGTAGTATATGCTGATGCTGGCAGAGCAACGTACTTTACTTCTTGAGAGAACTTAGCTGCATTCTGCAAGTAAAATTGCACAAACTGCTTTACTTCTGGCTTGTCAATAGACTTAGAACTGACATAGATAAAAATGGGGCGAGATAGTGGATTGTAACTACCATTTTTAACTGTCGCTTCCGAAGGCAATACGCCGTTAACTGGCACTGCCTTGAGTTTATTTTTATTTTCTGCGTAATAAGCATAACCAAAGTAACCAAGGGCGTTCTTATCACGGCTAACACCTTGTACAAGTACGTTGTCATCTTCGCTAGCAGTAAAGTCACCCCGACTAGACTTGGCTTTGCCAACAACCGCTTCGGTAAAGTAATCGAAGGTTCCAGAGTTTGCACCAGGGCCAAACAACTTCAGTGGTGCATTAGGGAATCCGTTGCGAATCTGATTCCAGTTGTTGACTTTACCCTGTGCCCCAGGTTCCCAAATTTTCTTCAATTCGGCAACTGTGAGATTTTTTGCCCAGGAATTTTGGGGGTGAACCACCACTGTTAAAGCATCATAAGCTACTGGTAGTTCGACATAACGAATGCCCGCAGCTTTGCAAGCATCGATTTCTTTTTGTAGAATGGGACGAGATGCACCAGAGATGTCTGTCTCGCCACGACAGAACTTTTTGAAGCCGCCGCCAGTACCAGAAACGCCCACTGTAACTCTGACTCTACCTCTTTGCGCCTTTTGGAAGTCTTCTGCTGCTGCTTCCGTAATTGGGAAAACGGTGCTAGAACCATCAACTGTAACTGTGCTGACGCTTTGGGAATGAACCGCAGATATTGATAGACCAAAGGTAGCGGTCACTAATGAGACTATACCTAATACTGTCAGGCTGTTAAGCTTAAAGTTCATCTTGTTCATAAAAACATTCCTAGTTTGTTGGACATTAAATTTCCGTTAATTCACCTCAAGACATAACTACTTTTTCAAGTTAAAAGTTTAGTGAATTAACGGAATGTCCATAGTCAAGAAGATGACATGAGTAGTTAATGTGTGAGTTAAATTTTAGTTAATTAAAGGTTAATCAAGATTGATATATTTTTCAGCCAAAATATAGCAGAACTGAGCTAGGTAAGCAGCAAATAACAATACATCAATAAGATAAAATATTTAAACTGCTCTTATTGAGCGAGTCAGAACTAAAAATAGTGGCATAGCATGAAATTTAGTCCTTATTTTTTAAGCACTAAAGTGCTTACTACAAACCCTCGAAACTGATTTAAAAAAATACTATTAATTTATAGCGAATGTTCTTCGCTATAGCTAGTTAACATGCCTCTTCAATCACTCTAGGCAGAGTCAAAACTAACTGCCTTTGTTCGTCTTTTCATGGTTTATTGCGGCTACAATACATTACCAAAAGTACAAATAATCCTATTCCTGCCAAATATTTAATCGCATCAGGGACGCTGGGATTAGGTGAAAAGAAGCCTTCGATCGCACCAGCAATAATCAACATTGGTACAACTGCAAATACTAGCTGCACCGCCTGAGAACCATAGAATTTCAGTGCTTCCCCACGGCGATATTTCCCAGGAAATAAAATTGCTCTTGCTAATAAAAATCCCGCACCCCCAGCAAAAAAGATCGCAGGTAATTCTAAGGAACCATGCGGCAACACAAACGCCCAAAAAGGATAAGCCAGATTATTTTGACCCACCAAAGTGCTAACAGCACCAATTAACAAGCCATTAAATACCATCAAATAGGCTGTGTATAGCCCAGCCGTGATCCCACCAGCGACGGCCCCAAAAGACACCGATAGATTATTGATCATAATACCGCTGGATGCCAGAGGTTCAATGCCGACAATTGACCCCATCCATAATTTATGCTCATCTCGTACCTTGGTAATCAAGTTTTCAGGTACGATCAAAGGCATAAAGCTGGGGTTTTGCCAAGAATACCACCAAGCCACTAATGCCCCCAGTAGAAACAGCGCCGTTGCAGCAGCAATGTATACAAATGTTTTCTGGACTACAGATGGTAATCCCCAGCGGTAAAATTCTAGAATTGCCTGCCATTCTTGTCGCCGCGAACCTTGGTAAATCTGCGTGTACGCACGAGTTGTTAAAGATTGTAAACTTTGGATCAAAGTATTGCCGATTTGCTGAGTGCGGGCACGTGCCAAGTCTGCTGCTACGGAACGATACAAACTCGCTAACTCTCTAATTTCTGCTGACCGTAGGGACTTTAACCCTTTTTTTTCTATCTGCCTTAGTAGGGCATCCAGACGCTGCCAATTTGCTTCTCGTCGTGCAATCCAACGTTGAATATTCATGAATTTTGGGAACACTGAGTTTAACTTAGCTTAAGATAACCTCACATTCATCTCCGTAGTTTCAAGGAAAATTTGCTATTATGTCTGAAAACTTTGGATCTCCCGGTCAGATACAACCACTGAGTATCGGTAACGTTGTCAGTGCTGCGGTACGCTTGTATCGTTCTCATCTAAAAACTTATCTTAATCTGGCTGCGATCGCTCACTTGTGGATTCTAGTTCCGATTTATGGCTGGGCAAAATATGCAGCCATTTCTGGACTAATTTCTCGCTTGGCTTTTGGAGAATTGATTTACCAACCTGAAGGTGTTCAAACAGCCAGCAGCCATATCAATCCACGTCTGTGGTCATTTTTGAGAGTTGGTTTCCAAGTAGGTATATCTTTACTGGTAGTTTATTTTGGACTCGCGATCGTGGGCGGTGTGCTAGCTGGCTTGATCGGAGTAGTATTAGGAGGGATATTAGGGACTTCAAGCATTATAGTCGCAACCACATTGGCAATAATTCTAACGGCAGGCATTGTATTGTTAGGACTAACTTGGTTCTACTCCCGTTGGATAGTAGCTGAAGTGCCCTTGGCCGTTGAGGAAAATATCAATGGTGGCGAAAGTGTTGCCAGAAGTTGGGAGTTAACTAAAGCCTCAGTATTTCGCATTCAGGGCGTTGTTTTAGTTGCTTTTATCGTTACATTGCCATTGCTGTTTGTATTAAACTACATACCTAGCTTATTCTTAATAAGGCTTGAACAAGGTTCTGCCATCTACTCTATTGTCTATTTGATTTCTTGGATTGGAAGCTTGATAGGCGGAATTTTAATTATGCCCTTCTGGCAAGCACTAAAAGCTGTTTTATACTTGGACTTACGTAGTCGGCGTGAGGGTTTAGGTTTGCAATTACGAGAACCTCCCTCGCAAGATTTTCGTTAACTCAACACCTTAATCCAACTCTATTAATTTTGAATTAGTTATATGCGCTTTTTTAATCGCATCACATTCCAGACTCCAGAAAGTGTAGAGTTGGAATTCACTCTAGCGGGAATCGGTAATCGAGCTTTGGCACTCCTGATTGACTATACAGTTTTGGCTGTAACCTTGCTTGTATTTTTCCTTACATGGACTGTTTTTTCGACACAATTGTTCAATTTTTTTGAGGATTTAATTACAAATGCTCAGAATTTAGGACTTTGGTTAATAGCAATTTTCTTTCTGATCGCTTTTGCAATTTACATCAGCTATTTTGTCTTTTTTGAAACCTTATGGTTTGGACAAACTCCTGGTAAACGGTTTGCTAAAATTCGCGTAGTTCGAGATGATGGTAGACTAATCGGGCTACAACAAGCAACGCTACGTGCTTTACTGCGACCCTTTGATGAAACTTTGTTTATTGGCGCTTTTTTAATTATGTTGGGTAGCCGCGAAAAGCGCTTAGGTGATTTGGCCGCTGGGACAATTGTGATTCAAGCCCAAACACCTACTGCATCTACGACATTGACAATTTCAGAACCGGCAAAGATACTCCGTGAACAGTTAGTACAAATTGCCGATTTATCACCATTGATGCCAGATGATTTTGCTGTGATTCGTGAGTATTTGCAGCGACGTGGTGCAATGTCATTAAAGGCAAGAGCCTCGCTATCGCTAAAGTTAGCCGAGCAAGTTGTAGCTATTATTAATTTAGAAAAGTTGCCAGAAGCTGTTACACCTGATGTTTTTTTAGAAGCAATTTACCTGGGATATCAACAACCGGAATTTTAGATAATAAAAAACTATAGCACTTTTCGTTTATATACAATACAGTTTTACCTCTCTCCTTTTGGAGAGAGGCTTTGAATTTTACTCCCCTTCTAGCAACAAAAGTTTTTCCGCTTCTCTCTCCTCGTAGGCTACGGTGTATACACAAGTCTTCTAGAGTTGCGCTACAGGCTTTTGATCCCCCCAACCCCCCTTAAAAAGGGGGGCAAAAAGCTCTCAAAGTCCCCCTTTTTAAGGTGGATTTAGGGGGATAAATACACATTTTGCACCCAGCAAAAAGATGTGTGTACACCGTAGCCTCGTAGGAGAGAGTTAGGAAAGGGGCTGTTTTTGTTAGGTCTGTATTAGACTCAACTGAAAACCGCTATATTAGTAAACCCAAGTTTCATGTTGTTCAGATGATCCGGTTTCAGGTCAAAAATCTAAAATCGGCCAGTCTGGTTCACGATAATAGCGTGTCATATTGTCAAATTTTCGCAATTCAACACGATTGATCAAAAATTCTGGCAAATTCAACAGCCATTTTTCATTCAATTGAGAAAGCATTGTGCTAAAACTTGTGCGGTCTAAATCAGATGAAACCTCCCCAAAATAGGCTAAAGTAACATGGGCTGTGAAGTGATAATGCTGCTCAATACCCAAAGCAATTAACTTGGGATTTTGATAAATTGTTCGACGAAATTTAATAATTTCCTCGTAGCAGCGTTCATCTTGAGGTACTAAACAAACGGCTACAGCTCTTGGCATCAGTATCAGTCCCAGCATTTGCCATTTAATCGGATGACTCCTATTTGTCATCAATTGTTGATATTGCTGAAACATTTCGGCTAGACAAGAGTGTAACTCCTCGTCAAATTTGGGATTTTTTTCGCAGGCATCAAGGTAAGCATTGTCCCAAATTAAATCCGCTAAAGTTAGATGGAAGCTAGCAGGAGGTAGAGGCACAATCAAATCACGGTTTACAGGCAACTGTAAAAGTTCCTGTTGGTAAGTCTGTAATTTGGCATAGAAAGCAGAGTTTTGTGATTCTTCTCCTGCGGGCGGTGTAATTAGCGTATAGCCAGGAAAGGACGCTGCTTGTCTCAACCCAGAATGTGGCTGAAATTTAGAAGATTCCTGGATATGCTGGACTTGGGATCTGTGGGTTTCTGGCAGCGTCAGTCGTGCTAACCGATTTAAGTAAGTTTGATAGTTGTCGTCCAATCTTCATAGCCTCACGCTCTCACTTGATAGATTTTAGGGAAAATTACCTTGATTAAGAGAATGATTGCAAAAGTATTTAGTTTTTGGGTGTAATGGAAGCTTATCGGGGGATGAGGGGCATAGGGGCAAGAGGCAGAAGATCAAAAGTTAAATTCTTTACCTATTCCCAATGTTCAATGCCCAATGACCCCATCTAATAGGAGGTTTACCTATGCCAATCTATGTTTACTGGGGTGAAGATGATTTTGCCATAGAAAAGGCGATCGCTACGCTGCGCGATCGCGTCCTCGATCCCCAATGGATAAGTTTTAATTACACTTCATTCACCCCAGATCAAGCTGATGCCGCTATTCAGGGGTTAAATCAGGTCATGACACCCACTTTTGGCGCTGGTGGGCGCTTGGTATGGCTAATCAATACAACCTTGTGTCAGCACTGTCCAGAGAATGTTTTAGCAGAATTGGTGCGATCGCTACCAGTCATTCCTGAAAACTCATTTTTATTGCTCACCAGTCGCAACAAGCCAGATGAACGCCTCAAATCTACGAAATTGTTAAAACAATTTGCCACGGAGTTCCGAGAATTTCCCCTCATTCCCCCTTGGAAAACCGAATTGCTGGTGCAATCTGTTAATCAAGCAGCTCAGACTGTGGGCGTGAAACTGACTGCTAATACTGCCCAGTTGTTGGCTGATTCTGTCGGAAATGATACACGTTTACTCTACAATGAGTTAGAGAAATTGCGGCTATATGCCCAAGGTAGCAATAAGCCTTTAGACATAGATACTGTTACCAAGTTAGTAAGAAATACTACGCAAAATAGTTTACAATTAGCAGCAGCAATTAGAACAGGGGATACAGCTAAAGCTTTGACAACACTGGCAGATTTGATTAATGCTTCCGAGCCGGGATTACGGATAGTTGCCACACTCATTGGACAATTTCGCACGTGGCTCTGGGTCAAGATTATGATAGAAAGTGGGGAGCGCAATCAACAAGCGATCGCTATTGCTGCTGATATCGGTAATCCCAAACGCATCTACTTCTTACAGCAAGAAATCAAGCTGCTTTCTGTGCAACAGTTAATATCTTGCTTCCCCCTACTACTGGAGTTAGAAGTGAGTCTCAAGCAAGGAGCATCAGAAATGTCAACATTCCAGACTAAAGTTATCGAACTTTGTCAAGTATGCCGAGGAAGTTGACAATCAAATATAAAAGCATGATGTATTGAGCAGTTGCCGGAACTTCCAACTCTGAAAATAATTCAAAGTTCTTATAATATCCCTGATGTAGTTCTGTGTCACACACTATATGAAGAAAATTTCCGATTTCTTTTCTCGTCCTAGCCGAAAGCGAATCCTTTCCCAATCATTCTTTTTCGGCGCGATCGCTACTGCGGGTGTAATTTCCAACGCTTTTTCATTGAGTTCAAAAGCTTATGGTCAAACTCCAGCACCAATAGTTAACAATACTGAAATCGACAGCTACGCTCAAGCCGTGCTAGCAATGGAGCCAGCACGTCAAAATGCCTTTGAAGAAATTAAAAAACTTATTGGCAATGGAGAAATTCCCAAGATTGTTTGTAACGATTCTAACAGCTTAAATGGTCTTCCAAGGAAGGCTCAAGATATCGCAGTGAATTACTGTACCCGCTCTCAAAAAATTGTCCAAGATAATGGTTTGAGTATTGATCAGTTCAACAAAATTACTATAGAGCTACAAAATAACAATATCTTAAAACGGCAGGTTTACAATACTTTATTACGCCTGCAAAAAACTCCTGATTCTCCGTAGTTAGAACTAACATAAAAATTAGAGAGGAGCATGTTAAAAATAACTACCCCCGCATGAAAGCGAGGGCTAGTATTGCTTTTCTAAAAAACACTACATTGATTCATCAAATATTTGTTGGTGGATACTAGATTAATGGCTAATAACCTATTGCATTTTCCAAATCAGTTTTTATCAAGAATAAATAAAGCCATTAATTCTGAACACAAAAGCGGATAGTGTACCCCTGCGGGGAAGCAAGCGTTATAGGATGTTTGAAAAGTATTTGACTGTGATTTTAATCACCCCCCCTTTGCAAGCTATCCATTATCAACATCTTTCTTAACAGAAAAGTTGACAAAAGCGAGTAGTTATGTAGGAGGAAGGAAGAGGAAAAAGTACCAGTGACTGGAGAAAATGGGTGTCAGAAGTAAGAGAGTTTGAAAAAGTGTGACTTTCTCATAACTATCTCAGTCTAAAAAACTCATGAGAAGAAATGTCAGAGTGACAACACCCTTAGTAAACTGAGTAGAGAATCAGGACATAATTAACTCTTAAGACACTGACCAACAAGCCAACCTTCAACAATGTCATGTAATCGACTCAATCCACGCCAGAGAACTTTCACAGCAGGAGAGCCATCGCTTTTTCGACCTAAAAACCCGCCGAGCCGAGCAATCCAATCGACAACTTGAGCCAGAGTCGGTGGTGTTGGATGAGGATAAAGTTGATGATGTATGAACGCATACAGGACTTGCCATTCGTGAGGTGCTAAAACCTCTTCACAACTAGCATCAGGCTCATCACGAGCTAAGTAAGTTAGCCACAGCAAAATATTTGATACATCAATCATGACTTTTCAAACATCCTCTGAGCTTGAAACTTAGCTTGAAGTTTCTGGTAATCAACAATTGCTATAGCTTTATAAATTTCAGTTTCAAGCTTCATTAATAATTATTTATTCTCCCCCTGCTTCCTTATCTAGTTTGGTTTAGACTGCGGGAGTGTCCGAAATTGCCAAATTACCCATACAGCAAAAGTTGGCGCACCAATTGTAGCTGCCATTAGTAACAGCTCTAGTCCATCCAGTAAAGTAACTATGGGAAACAAATACAGCACGTCTTCGATGTCAAACCCGGCGAAATTTGGTTGACGGCTGGCGTTTTTACCTAGGCGCTGTTCCATTTGGTTTCGCAAATGAAAGATGCAAGCAACAGATACGCCAGATACTATCCCCATAAGCAACGCCCACCAACCAAATTTTCCCTCCCTAAGCCCATATCCAATACACACAAATAAAAGAATGTGGATGATGGCATCACTAGCAAGATCGTACTGATGTCCCCATTTAGTGCTTTTCCCACTCAGACGAGCTAATTCACCGTCAGTGTGATCTAGAAAGTTGGATAAAGCAAATAGCCATGCCCCAATGTTAGCCCAGATGGCATTACTAACCGCGTTGGCGTAGCCCGTCATAGACATCGCTACGGCAGCTGCCAACCCTGTCACAAGCCGCACTGTAGTCAGATGATTGGGGTTTACCCAACTGTTTTTTAAAGGTCTAACTAGCCAGTAAGCCAGTTGAGCATCCCAAGGCTTTATGTTCATAGATGAACTTGAATTTGATGTGGTCTTTGAATATCGATAACACTGTAAATTACCACATCCATCTAAAGTTATATATTTTTATTTAAGATGACTACAAATTGTCCATTTTGTGAAACTCTTCATTGATGGATGAAATTTCTAGTTTTGAGAGCCGCTGGATTGGTCAGCGAACGCTTTGAACTCGATAGCATCATGACTACAGAAGAGGCGCACGCCCTTATTGCGATCGCTTGATAAGGCGCGTAGCCGATCTTGATTGAGCAACCGAGCTTTGCGATCCACCTCCATCATCCATTGGTAAGCACGCAAACCTGGCGTGCAACGTGTTTTGGATGAGTCCATCTCGTGCCGATAAAAGTAGGCATCACCTGCATGTAGTAGCCAACCCTCTGGTGTATCGATGGCGATACCAGCATGGCCCCGCGTGTGACCAACAAGCGGGATGAGAAGAATCTCTGGCGGTAGTCCGTCGAGGTTACGTACTGCTTCAAAACCAAACCAAGGTTCACCTCCTGCTGAATAATACTTCCAGTGCTTAACCTCATCCCACTGTTCTGGACGATAACGCCCTTTGGCAATGAAGCCGTGCCGATCTTGGGCGGTTTCAATCTCACTCTGCATTACATGCACCGTTGCTTCCGGGAAATCCTCTAGACCACCGGCATGATCGAAATCAAGGTGGGTAATCACAATATGACGCACATCTCGCGCGGAAAATCCCAGCCGCTCAATTTGATCGAGTGCCGTGTATTTTTTATCAAACTGGATGCCATTGAAATGAATGAAGAACGGGCTAAGGCGGGAGTAAGGCGATTTGATATCGCGCAGTCCGAAGCCGGTATCCATGAGAATAAGTCCTTGGTCTGTCTCGACGAGCAGACAATGGCAGACGAGGTGAGCCGTCAGACCGCGACTGAAGCCATCGAAGAAGGCCCCACCAATCGGGCACATGCAGCCGCAATTGAGATGATGAATTTGCATGAATCCTCCGTTACGACTCTGACTGTCAAACCATCCTAAATGTGTGAGATTGCCGCCTTACTGGTGCAGCTAAGGCGATCGCAGCTTAATAAGTGCCGACTGAGCATATTCGGTTAATTAGCTGACCCAGGCTCACTGAGTTTGCGGTGCTGTTCAGCATTGACTAGGAGATCAAAGCCGTTTTGGGCAAACTGTTTGGCGAGTTCGTAACCGATGCCGTTGGAGGCACCTGTCACGACAGCCAGGGGTCGGGTCAACGAGCTGTTCATAACCGTCCAAAACTCCTATGTAACTGCTCCACACTCGCTTGCTATGGCTTGCTTCTCTCGCTACCAAATAGTTCTGCGTAGACTGTGGGCTTTCAACCCTTACAATGTTACGCAGCTAGCAGTGTGGTTGCGTCTTTCCAAGGAAGTATGGCGAATGTGTCTTTAAGGTTACTTTTATAGAGTTCCGTATATAGTTCTAACCCTCATTTAGTTAGAGAGGTTCTGTTTAACTTGCACGTCTGGCAAATCTCCAATTTTAAAGAAGAAGTAAGTCACACAGCAATGGTGAAATATGACTTTCAATCTCTCAAAATCTATTTTGCTTATTACATTAGCTACGAACTTTGGTAAGGATTTTTTGGGAATAGAAGGAAGCTGATTCTTCGTTTTTGGCGCAATCTTGGGCAAATTTAATTAGATGGTGTCCGACAAGTCCAACATGAATCAAGTTTTCAATATTACCTGCTTTCAATGCTGGCTTGGCCATTTTCCAGAAAGTCTGACGATAGTTACTAAATAAGCCTATCCGCAGCAAAATATTAGCTAAATAAGTTAAACCTTTGCGAATATTCGCCCCAGAAGTGCGAGCTGGGCTGTTAGGTACTTCGATGCGGTTTGGATAGGTGTGTTCCATGTTGTAGGCAAACCGCTGATATAAAAATTCCGGCTCATAAGCAGTTGTAATGCAGCGCCGCCACATCTCAACAACTTGCTCGTAGGGCATCAAAAACTCCACATTTGATTCGCGGCTTTCATCAAAGACTAGTCGTCCTTCTGCTTCTAACCTCCGCCATAAAGGAGTTCTTGGCAATGCATGAAGTAGGTTAATTGTCAACATGGGAATTTGAGATGCCCGAATAAATTCGATAATTCGGTCTGCTGTTTCTGGTGTATCTGTATCTAACCCGATGATGATTCCTGATACTACTTCCATGCCATAGCTATTTAAAACCTGAATTGCTTTTAAGATTGGCATACTCAGATTTTGGTCTTTGGAAATGGCGTGGAGAGCATTTGGTTCGGGTGTTTCGATACCGCAAAAGATTGTGCAGAAATAAGCTTCACGCATCATCTCCAGCAGCTTTGGACTTTGAGCTAAGTTGAGCGTTGCTTCACAGGCAAACTGGATAGGGTAGCCATTGCGTTTTTGCCAGTCAATTAGATGAGGAAGTAACTTCATGGCGGCGCGGCGATCGCCAACAAAGTTATCATCAACAAAATACACTGCCCCCAAATTACCAGATTGTCGCATTGCATCTAACTCAGCAACCACTTGCTCTGGTGTTTTCATCCGGGGACTGTTGCCATAGAGTTCGGGAATATCACAAAACTCGCAGTGATAAGGGCAACCACTAGAAAACTGCACATTTGCCAAGAAATAATCATTGATATTCAGCAAATGATAAGCTGGAGTGGGAAACTCTGTTAGAGGCAAACGTTCCTTGGTTTCAAAGCGAATTTGCGCTTGAGGACGTTCCAGGTTTTGGTCTAGATACTCGATCATGCGATCGCTTGCATCTCCCAACTCACCTAAATGTAAAATGTCAAACTCAGGATAATATTCTGGGCAACCAGATACTGAAGGGCCACCTAAAACTGTGATTTTGCCGGCTCGATGGGCAAGTTCATTAATCTGATTAATCTGTGGTTTTTGGATATGCATTCCACTCACAATCACCACATCACACCATTGGTAATCAGCCCTCGTTGCTGATTTGACATTCTCATCAATAAACCGCACTTCCCATTCTTTAGGTAAGTAGGCAGCCACAATTAAAATACCTTGGGGTGGCATAAAAGCCCGAACATTACCCATAAGTGGGTAGGCGTGATGAAAAGTACCAAAGGAGCGGCTGTACTTGGGAAAGATACACAAAATGCGTCGATGGTGCGAAGGAACGTAGCGGGTTCCTTGAATGACAGGAGCGGTTTTGGAATCGGCCGCTATATAAGTTGGGTTCTCTAAAGACTTTAGATTCACAGTCATCGCAAATTTCACCCTGGAAAACTGAGCAGCTAATTTGACAGTTTATTGACATAATTAGCTGTAATTCCAACTAGCTTACCGTGATATTTCAGAAGTTTTTAACTGTAAGATAGAAAACTTACCCTAAAAGCGCGACCTCAATTGGTTTGCAAACAACTATCTTGAAAATAGGGCATGAGGCATTGGGTATGGGGCATGGGGCATAGGCATCTATCATGAATTTGATTTATTTTCTTTTGCGTTCTTCGTGGGGGATGGTAGCGATCGCGATCGCTACTGGATTCCTGAGTGGTGGTAGTAGTGCTGGCTTGATTGCCTTAATTAGCCGTGCTGCAAGTAGCGGTAGTGCTTCCCGCCTCACATCCATAACTTGGGGTTTTGCGGGGCTGGCTATAGTTGCACTGATTACCAGCATCATTTCCCAAGTGATGCTGATCCGCCTTTCTCAGAATGCAGTTTTGCAATTAAGGATGCGTTTGAGTCGCCAAATTCTTGCTTCCGAGTTAAGTCATCTGGAAAGTTTAGGGAATCCTCGATTATTGGCAACTCTCACAGAAGATATTCAAGCGGTTGCCAATGCTGTTTATCAGATGCCTTTTATATTTATTAATTTAGCGATCGTCCTAGGTTGCATAACGTATATAACTTGGCTTTCTTGGTTAGTATTGTTGATGGTTTGTGGAATTTCAGTAGTAGCGATCGGTAGTTGTCAATGGTTATTAAATAGAGGCGGGAAATTGCTGGCCTTAGCTCGTGAAGATGAAGATCAGCTATTTAAACATTTTCGCACCATTACCGAAGGAGTCAAGGAACTTAAGCTCAATTACAGGCGGCGCGAAGATTTTTTAGAACAAAAACTGCAATCAACTGCTAACGAATTCCGTCATCACAACGTTAATGGTCTAACCCTTTTTGCCATAACTTCAAGTTGGGGTCAACTCATATTCTTCTTTGCCCTCGGTTTTGTACTGTTTGCACTGCCTAATCTGCTTACCATTAATCCCGAAACTCTCTCTGGCTACATTTTGACTTTTACTTACTTGGTGTTACCAATGGATAACATCATCAGCAAACTTCCTCTATTAAGCAAAGCCAGCATTGCCTTGCAAAAAATCGAGTCACTGGGTTTATCTCTAGCTAGTCGAACTGAAATATCGACTGTTCCACCTGCCCTTAAATCTGACTGGCACAGCTTAAAATTTAAAAGTGTTACCCACACTTACTACACAGATCAAGAAGACAATAGCTTTATCTTTGGCCCTATCGACCTGACATTGTATCCTCAAGAATTAGTCTTCATTGTCGGCGGTAATGGTAGCGGTAAATCTACATTAGCTAAACTAATTACTGGACTTTACATCCCTGAAAACGGCGAGATTTGTTTCGATGATGAGTTAATTAACGAACAGAACCGAGAATGGTATCGCCAGCATTTTTCCGTGGTATTTTCCGACTTTTATTTATTTGAAGAACTTTTAGGATTAAAAAATTCTGACTTGGATGCTCAAGCTACAAAATATTTAAAACAACTGCAACTAGACCATAAAGTTAAAGTTGAAAATGGGCAACTTTCCACCACAGCACTTTCTCAAGGACAACGGAAACGGCTGGCTTTGCTTACAGCTTACTTAGAAGATCGACCAATTTATCTATTTGATGAGTGGGCAGCTGATCAAGATCCAGTATTTAAGGAAGTATTTTATACTCAGCTACTACCAGAACTGCGATCGCGCGGCAAAACAGTGCTGGTGATTAGCCACGACGATCACTATTTTCATTTAGCAAACCGAATTATCAAACTTGACTATGGACAAATAGAGTACGACAAAACTTGAAGGGGGCAGGAGGTAGGGGGGCAGGGAGCAGGGGGAAGGAATTTATTTGTTGCTCTCAACCTCAATCTAAATCCAAGCCACGTTATGATATTTTGAACTTTTTTTTGAGCGAATAGGTAAGCGATCGCCAAATTAAGGGACTTTCAAAAAACTGATGCAGCAACCCTTGTTATTTTTTAGGCATTTTACCGATAAAGTTGGTTAAATGTTGGTATTGCTGGTACGATTCTACGTAGCATCAATTTTTGGAAAAAACCTATATTGCACCTTTTCTATGAAAAGAAGACAAATTCTTGGCTTTTTGGGTATAGCAGTTGCAGGCTTGCTCCTAGCAATTGGTTTACCATTAGTTACTCCTTCTCCTTCTCCTGTAATAGCACAATCAAGCACCAGCATACTCGTGTCCGCAGCTGCCAGCTTAAAAGATGCGCTGGAAGAAATTAAGCCTTTATACCAACAAAGTAAATCAAATATCAACATTACTTATAATTTTGGGGCTTCAGGTGCTTTGCAGCAACAGATTGAGCAAGGTGCACCAGCGGATATCTTTATTTCTGCTGCCAAAAAGCAAGTGGATGCCTTAGAAGCAAAAGGACTATTGTTACCAGGTAGCCTTACTAACCTAGCAAATAACCGTCTAGTCTTGATTGTGGCTCAGGATGTTGTTGGTATCAGTAGCTTCTACAATTTAACAGATAGCAAGATTAAGAAAATTGCGATCGGTGAACCAAGAAGTGTACCCGCAGGGCAATATGGGGAGCAAGTCTTAAAGAAATTGAAACTTTATGATCAGCTTAAACCAAAATTTGTCTTTGCTAACAATGTGCGTCAAGTCTTGGCAGCAGTAGAAAGTGGTAATGCCGAAGCAGGTTTAGTTTATGCCACTGATGCCAAAATTTCCAACAAGGTAAAAGTTGTAGTAGCTGCTGACGATCAGTTTCACTCACCAATTGTCTATCCGATCGCAATAATTAAAAGCAGTAAAAATACTTCTGCTGCCAAGGAATTTGTTCAGTTTCTATCTGGCAGTCAAGCCAAAACTGTACTCAAAAAATATGGGTTTATTGTGCGTTGATGAAGAATGCAGATAACAAGGGGCTTTTGCCCCAAGTCTTGTTAATTGAGGTCTAAGAAGCTGCGGACTGTAATTTTTCTAGTCGTGCTAGCACTTCTGAACTGTGAATATTTGGGTTGACTTTGACAAAAGTCTCGCGCAAGACACCCTGAGGATCGATGATAAAACTGTGACGCATCGATAAGAAGCCAAGCCATGAACCGTAAGCTTTACTCACGGAACCATCAGTGTCAGCCAACAGCGGGAATTTTAGTCCCTCTGAATCACAAAATTCGGCGTGAGAATCAATATCATCAGCACTTACACCAATAATCTGGGCATTCTTTTCGAGGTATTGGGGTAAGTCTTGCTGAAAACGACGAGCTTCTATAGTACAACCAGAGGTGAAGTCTTTAGGATAAAAGTAGAGGACTAGCCACTTACCGCGCAAGTCAGAGAGGGAAATTTTGCCATCACCTGTGTTGGTTGGCAAAGTAAACTCTGGTGCGGGTTGATTAATTGCAGGAAGTTTACCACCAATAGCATCAGCAGTAGGGGTAAAATTCAGCCAGCTGATGAGAGAAATACAGCTGGCAAATAATATGCTTAAAAAAGTGCGGCGAGAAATCATGGTGCAAACCAGAATCACAACTTTACACAAGTTTACAATTCTTGGTTACTGCTAATCTCACTCTAAATGAGATTCGGGTGGGGTATCTGTGCTTTCAATGTATTGGCTATCTAGAAGAAAGGCTCCCCTAGTAAAGCGAATACCCCAATATCCACCAGGTCTGCGGTCAATGACTGTACCCTCTTCGCCAATGTGAATTACATCAGGTGGGCGCAGCATGGGCATGGGTTCAGCAGTTTTGACGTAAGGTGGTAGTGCCACAACCCGGACTTTACTACCAATTGTGAATTCTTTAGACATTTTAATCAAGCTAGGAGTTTTGAATTAACTCATAACTCATAACTAGCTTGAAAGTCTACTAAGTGAAAATAAATAGGGAAAGGGAAAGGGGATAAAGTTTTTCCCCTTTCCGCATCTTCTGCAAGAAGTCTATAAATTTTTAACTATGGAAAATAGGGACTGGACATCAGTCAAGTTAACTATTTTTTGAAAAATTATTATTGGGGATTGCCTTGTTGACGGCGCGAAGGAGCATTTTGACGATATTGCTCTATTTTTTGTCGCTGTTCTGGGGTAAAGACTGCTTGAATCTGTTGTTTCTCAGACTCGCGGATTTGTCGCATTTGTGTTTTTTGTGCTTCAGTCAGATTTAAGTCAGGATAACCACCCTTTCCTCGACGTTGACCGGCTTGCCGTTGTCCTTGACCTGCTTGACGTTGAGCCTGACGCGCTTGTTTCGCCGCCTCTAATTTTGCTTTTTGTTCTGGGGTCAAAACGGCTTCAAATTTGGTGCGGCTATCGCGGCGAATTGCTTGAATTTGGTTTTTTTGGGCATCTGTTAGACCCAAGTCTTTCCACATACCCCTTCCTTTTTGTGGAGTTTGTGCAAGTAGCACGGGTGAAGGAGAGGCTGTTTGGGCATTAACAGCAAACGAGGTTGCAGTTAAGGTAAAGGCGATTGCTCCAGCAACTAGCGATAATGCTTTGAGTTTCATTATTTATCTGGTGGGTTCTTCCTGGTTGGATGCCACTATCATAAGAACTTATCTTGAGTAGTCACATGAGGAGAAAGTCATGGTTTTACCCATGACTTTAGTCATGATTGAATTTTCATAAATGTGACTGACAATAAATAGTTAAGAGTTGGGAGTTATGAGTTAGGAGTTATGAATGATGAAAATTTTCATTATGGTTAATTTATAAATCCTTGTTTAGTTTATTACATCATGTTTTAAATTCAACACTTACTCGTAATTTCTAACTCAACGAAAACTTTGAATGGCGGAAGTTGCCGCTCAAATATTCGAAACTCCTAACCCTTAAATAAATTTAAACTTTTAACTCCTAACTTACTCATAACTGGAGCGAAGTGCCTAATGAGTCATCCAATTCAAATTAAAAAACATCCTTTTCCATCTTTACTTTATCTGGAGTGGATACTACTAGCAATCACTGCATTGACAGCAGTTATACCACCTCCATTACGCCGATTTCGTCACAAAGCCCCAGAACTATCGATTTGTGGTTTATTTCCAGACTTATCAATTTGCAATCTATTGCCAGAATTGTCAATTTATAGTCTGATTGTTTTTGCATTAATGGGCTTAAAATTACCCACTAATAATAATCAGCTAACCAAGGTGATATACACAGTTTTTGAAATTATATTAATTTTAACGACTGGACTTTTTGGTGAAAGATTTGCTCGTCTTTTCCCATTTCTTTACATAATTTTAGTTACTCGTAGTTGCCTAATATTTAAATTACCTGGGCGTTTATTCGTTACAAGTCTATCATTTACATTATTTCTATTGACTACACAACTAAAATACCAGTTATTCAATTTTCAAGCATCCCCACAGGCACAAGAGCGCTTTCGATTTCTTAGCTTGAATTGGTCGCTGGTATTTGGCTTAAGTTTAGTTTTTGTGTTGTTGATGATGAATGCAGTATTATCTGAACGGCATAGTCGAGAAAAGCTAGCGATCGCTAATGAAAAACTGCGCCAATATGCCATGCAAATTGAAAATCAAGCTACTTTAGAAGAACGTAACCGCATCGCTCGTGAAATTCATGATTCTTTAGGACATTCTCTCACAGCTTTAAATCTGCAATTAGAAACTGCTTTAAAACTATGGCAATCTAACCCAGGTAAGGCTGAAACATTTCTAGCAACAGCAAAGGAATTAGGTTCGAAAGCCTTAAAAGATGTCCGCCAATCTGTTTCTACTATGCGTTCTAATCCCTTACAAGAACAATCTTTAGAACGTGCGATCGCTAGCCTTTCAGAAAATTTCCATCGCTCAAATGGCATTTTACCAATTTATCAAATTAACCTGGAATATCCTCTACCACCTGAAATAAATACTGCAATTTACCGCATTACTCAAGAATCATTGACAAATATATCTAAATATGCGTATGCCACAGAGGTTAAACTGGAACTTGCTACGGCAAGAGGTAATTTGCGATTGATAATTCAGGATAATGGTAGAGGTTTTGATTTAGGGCAAAATACTACTGGTTTTGGACTTCATAGTATGCGCGATCGCACTTTAGCACTTGGAGGTGAGTTTAATATTAATAGCGCTCCTGGTTCAGGTTGCAAAATTACAGTTAATATTCCCTTAACGAGGTTGACATAATGATTAAAGTGTTGCTGGTAGATGACCAAGGTTTAATTCGTCAAGGATTAAGAGCGTTATTAGAATTAGAACCAGATTTAGAGATAGTGGGAGAAGCAGAAAATGGTGAACAGGCGATTAATTTAGTTGCTGAATTTCAGCCAGATGTAGTATTGCTAGATATCAGAATGCCCATTATGGATGGAGTTGCAGCCACGCGAGAAATTCAAAAACGTTTTGCAAAAACTAAAATTTTAGTACTTACAACTTTTGATGATGATGAATATGTGTCAGCAGCATTGCAAAATGGGGCAATGGGTTATTTATTGAAAGATACACCTTCAGAAGAATTAGCTGTGGCTATTCGTGCCGTTTATAAAGGATATACCCAATTAGGCCCAGGTATAGTTAAAAAGTTGTTAACTCAGTTTTCTAATGGTACACCAACCCATTCACCACCTGTACCATCTAGTTTAGCTGAACTTACTCCTAGAGAAAAAGAGGTTTTGCGGTTAATTGCTACAGGCGCTAGTAACCGAGAAATTGCTCAGGAACTTTACATTTCTGAGGGGACTGTGAAAAATCATGTTACAAATATTTTAAACAGATTGAATTTGCGCGATCGCACTCAAGCTGCGATTTGGGCAAATACGTATTTATCCTATTTGAATGAACCAAGTTAAATAATTCGTAATTCGTAATTCGTAATTCGTAATTCGTCATTTTAACCTTTAGATTATATAGGGTGTGTTATCGCGTTAGGGTAACGCACCATTTTAGGCTTTTATTTGCGCCTACATCTGGAAAATTTAAATGTGTAGCAGCTTATTTAAATAACTCTAAACATTCATTTTTTAAAACACCTTTGGTGACTTTGATATTCCTAAATGACTTAGCAATCACTTCTTCGCAAGATATATTAATTTGTGATTGATTTACCGAAATCAAATCTTGAATTGAAGCACCATACACAATTTCTGATAAACCACTCCAAACACAAGCAGTCGCACACATTGGACAAGGTTCGCCAGTAGTATATATGCTATAACCTTCTAAACAAGGGTTTTGAAGTTTAGCTGTTAAACTACGAATAACATTAATTTCTGCATGGCCTGATGGATCATTGTCTCTCCTTACAGTGTTATGAGCTACAGCAACGACTTCGTTATCTTTAACAATCACAGCACCATAAGGTGCATCTCCTTCTTTTGCTTCTGCCAAAGCTAAACGCATAAAATATTCTGGGTTCATATAAGCTGAGGTTAACACAAGGATAATGATTAATAATATCGTATTTCTAATGCTATAACTGAGAATTAAAATTAGTTAATGGTCGAATATGTTACTGAGCAGACAAGAAACAGAATTCTACTTAAAAGACCTGGAAACACCATTAGGTAAAGCGATTAATTTAACACTTGCCGCTATGGTGTTAGTATCATCAGGAATTTTTGTGGCAGAAACTTATAACATTCCTGATTCTGTGCGGTTTCAGTTGAATGTAGCCGATACTGCGATCGTCATCATCTTTGCGGTGGAATATTCACTCCGTTTGTGGAGTGCGGAAAACAAAATTAAGTATATTTTTAGCTTTTATTCAATTATTGACTTAATAGTGATTTTGCCATTCTTTCTAGGAATGGTGGATATCAGCTTTATTCGCCTACTGCGATGGTTTCGGATTTTACGATTAATCAGATTTATAGATAGGAAGTTTTTATTCGCCAGTATCAGCACCGAAGATGGAATGATTTTCGCGCGAATACTATTTACATTATTTGCAATTGTTTTTATTTATTCTGGCTTAATTTATCAAGTCGAGCATCCAGTTAATCCTCAAAATTACGGTACATTTTTGGATGCCTTTTATTTTTCTGTCGTCACAATGACAACTGTGGGATTTGGCGATGTTGTTCCAATTTCTGAATTAGGGCGCTTGCTAACAGTACTGATGATTTTCACCGGAATTGCGCTGATTCCTTGGCAAGTGGGAGATTTAATTAAGCGAGTGGTGAAAACTGCTAATCAGGTAGAAACAGTTTGTTCAGGTTGTGGTTTAGCTTTCCACGACATAGATGCTGGGTTTTGTAAAAGGTGCGGGACTAAGTTACCTAGTCGAAGGGTTGATTAAGAGAGTAAGTGATGGCGGCTGCCGGTAGGGTAAATTTTAGTGTGTACTACAATCTTGTGGTAGAGTAAACGACAAACCTGAGAAAGGCAAATGTTCTAAAAAACGCTGCAAACATTGATACATTTAATTTCTCTTACTTTCAATAATTTCCCGAAAAGGAGTAAAGGCAATGAATGCATTACTGCATAATCCAATTGCAGATATGTATGGGCCAGACTTTTTGCTGTTTTATTGCTCTGTCATCGTGATAACGTTGGTAGTCTATTGGCGGTTAGTGCAAGATCCAACCAAAAACTAGCCTCTACCTTTAATTCCTGCTGAACCAGATCCTTACGAAATCGCTTATTTGCATTCTCAAGAAACAGGAATTGCCAATGTAGCGTTATTTGACTTGATTGTTCGGGGTTATTTACAATTCAGTGAACAATCGATCAGCCAAGTACCAAATCATCCTGATGCATCTCACCTACAGCCTATAGAGCGTGAGATATTTGATAAATTATCTTCCTCCTCTACAGTTCAAACATCTCTTTGGCTTAAAAGTTTATTTTATGATTCAAATCACACTATCATTCTTTTACAAAATCAATATGGACTTTCAACATGAGCTTTACTGAAAAACTACAATCTTTGTTTGTTATCATTGCTATTTTTGCTGGGTTGGCACTGGGACAAATTCAATGGATTGAGGAAAATGCTGCATCCCTGATTGCTCCATCCTTAATGGTCATGCTTTGTGGAGTATTTCTAAACATTCCACTTAATCATTTAGATCAAGCATTTAAAAACTATAAGATGACAGGGTTAATTCTGGGAATAAACTTTCTTTGGACACCTATTTTTGTTTGGGGATTGGGAGCTATTTTACTACGCGACTCTCCCGATCTCTGGATCGGGCTGATCATGTTGATGGTTACACCTTGTACTGACTGGTATCTTATTTTTACAGGGATTGCCAAAGGTAATGTTGCTTTAGCTACAGCCTTACTTCCTTGGAATATGATCTTGCAAATGGTTCTGCTACCCGTCTATCTGTTAGTTTTTGTTGGAAAACTGGTGCAGATTGATGCAACAATTCTACTTGAAAGCGTTGTGCTGGTTTTAGCTGTTCCTATACTTTTAGCGTTTATCGCTAAGTGGCTAATACCAAAGGTAAATGGGTTTTGGCGTGAAATTCCACTGAAAATAGCAGCAGGGCAAACGCTATTTCTGTGTTTGGCAATTGCAGCGGTATTTGCCTCTCAGGGACAAACCTTAATTCAACGTCCAGATGTGCTGCTAAAAATGTTACTACCTATCTTTATTTTCTATGGGATTACCTTTTTATTAACTCAAGCGATCGCACGACTCGGCAACTTTAGTTATGAGGACTTTGCTTGCTTCAGTTGTACAACACTTGCACGCAATTCACCACTTTCATTAGCAATCGCTACATCTGTTTTTCCCGATCGTCCTTTGATTACCCTTGTTTTGGCTATTGAACCACTTATTGAACTGCCTGTCATGGTGCTAGTCTCCCAGTTATTGCTCTTTCTGCGTCGTAAAAGACGATATTCTTAAATGGTCAGTAGTGATATTTTTCTCAACCGTCAGCAGGTTGACTTTCTAGAAATTGTTGCCGAACACTATCTAGATGCACCTTAGCAAAAACAGCACGAGTTAGAACTGCTTGCTGCCCATTTCCCGATAGTTCCCCACGCTCTCAATCTTTCGTTAGGTAGTGCTGAAGGTTTAGATACAGATTATTTACGCAAACTTGCAGCGCTAATTAAGCAACTTAACCCGCCTTGGTGGAGTGAGCATATCTGCTTTACAAAAGCGGGTGGAGTCGATATTGGGCATTGGGTAAAAATTTTACTGCCTTGTTTTGGCGATATGCTCAAACCCATTTACCAAAAGGAATCAAGAAACATAGGGAAGATGCGTAGGCGTAGCCCGTCGTAGACATCGCTTTTGCTAATTTCATCGCCATTGCTGAAGAGGAAAATATAGATCCACCTTGGATTAGTGATTTGGTGCGCTATGAAAAAACATGGCTGTTAGCTTATGAACCTACTAGCCGCTTAATTGTGTGTTGGTTCCGTTATCCTATTAGCATAGTGAGTCCAGACGCAATGAACCGCCAACCAACGATCGCAATTTGGTTTCGGTTCTCAAAGCAATCGCAACTGCGGCATATTGTGCGCTCGCTATAGTGTGCTAATTACCAGCTAGTTCACGGTAAAATAATCTTTCTCTGCGATCGCTCAGGAAAGTGATAATAACCAATGTCTAACCTCAACCTCCTTTCCGAATATAAAAGCTTTGGTGGCAAACTCGGTTTTTACAGTCATCACTCCTCAACTTGTAACGGTGAAATGCGCTTTGCTGTCTATCAACCACCACAAACAACTCAAAAACCTGTGCCGATTCTCTATTTCCTCTCTGGGTTAAGTTGCACAGAAGAGAATTTTATGGTAAAGGCGGGAGTGCAGCGTTTAGCGGCTGAGTACGGTTTGATATTGGTTACACCAGATACGAGTCCGCGTAATACTGGCATTGCAGGTGAGGATGATGATTGGGACTTTGGCACAGGTGCGGGCTTTTATGTTGATGCTACAGAAGAACCGTGGCGTAAAAACTACCAAATGTATAGTTATGTCGTCCAGGAATTACCTGCTTTAATTACCGCAAATTTTCCCACCCAACCTGAGAAACAAGGCATTTTCGGTCATTCGATGGGGGGACATGGGGCGCTTGTCTGTGCGTTGAGAAACCCAAAACTCTACAAATCAGTATCAGCCTTTGCACCTATTACTGCACCTATGCATTGTCCTTGGGGTCAAAAGGCTTTCAGTGGTTATCTTGGCAGCAATCAAGAAAGTTGGCGTGCTTATGATGCTAGTGAATTAGTTAAAAAAGTAGGATATCACAGTTCGATTCTCATTGACCAAGGAACTGCGGATAAATTTTTAGGTGAACAATTATTGCCAGAAGTGTTTGAGCAAGCTTGTGCAGATGTTAACCAGCCGCTAAACTTGCGTTACCAAGAAGGCTATGACCACAGTTATTATTTCATCGCCAGTTTTATTGAAGATCATATCCGCCACCATGCGTTAGCGTAAGTAAGTCGGTTCAATAAAACCAAACTATGTAAATAAAAGTAAATAAAGCTCAAACTCTTTCTCTCCCTGCTCCCTGCTCCCTGCCCCCTGCCTTATTGCAACAATAATTATTTACGCCGACTTACTTAGCTTACCGTAGGTATCGCTTTATTGAACTGATATTAGCCGTACCATCGCTGAGTGCATAGCAGTCAACCGTCGGACAATCTGCTCAATTTCCAAATCTAATATGCTGTAATCAATGACTGCCTGACGAATAGGTGTATGTCCTTGATTGACAGTTAGCTCTTGTATCCGGGCTGTACGCAGTGCTTGCAGGTGTGGTTGGATTTTGTGCAGGGTTTCTTCCAAGTCAGGCAAGGGCGGTGGGATAATTTCCTGCTGTATTGAATCAGCTAACTGCTCTAACAGTAGCGAAACTTGGCGGACAAAGGTTTCTAATTCCGGGAGTGGCACAGTTCCTCGAAAATGTTCGAGATGTACTGCCAAAACTGTCACGGCGTTAGTAAAACGTCCCACATACACCAGCAGAGTCATCACTGGTTCTACTAATTCTTTCGGCATTTGGGGTTCGCGCAGCAATCCTTGGAACGAGGCTTGGGCATTACCAATTGCCAATCCAGTTTGTCGCCGTTGACTGATTATGGTAGAGTCAGGCTCTTTTGTTCCCTGGTAAACAGCCATCACATCCCGAAAGTATTTGTGGGATTCTCGCAAAGCGGTGGCGAGTTGACTGGGTAAGCGATCGCGTTCCCGATTTGGCAATATGAAATAATGACTCGCAAAAGCCAGCCCGGCCCCAATTAATGTATTCAACACGCGAAAGCCAGCAAATTCCCAACCAATCGGATGACCAATATCGATAATTAGTAAGACAAATATTGACAAGAAAATCACTGAATAACCATAGTTGAAACCGATCAGGGAAATGCCAAAAAAGACTGTCAGCAAAATGATGATGTCTAATACAGGCTTACTTGTGATGCTTGCAACTATCACAGCTGCTAATATAGCTCCCAAGATTGTCCCGCCAACTCGCTGGAAAAACCTCTGGAAAGTTGCACCAAAGTTCGGTTTGAGGACTAGAATGCTCGTCAGTGTCACCCAATAGCCCATTGGTAAATTCGTAATGCTATATAAGATTACGCCTACAGCTAGAGTTACAGCAATGCGGAGAGCATGGCGAAAGATTGCTGATTCTAAAGTGAGGTTTTCTTTGAGTAAATTTAAGTGCGATCGCTGTTCGTTTTCAACTAAAAGATGTGTATCTACATCTCGGCGACTGATTTTGCTGTGATCTACCAGAGATTTAGCTGTCTGAGCCGTGTATTGCAATTGCTTGATTAGCTTTTCGATCATCAGCACTAGGTTAGTGAAAGCAACGAGAGTTGTGTAGTCTGTCTCACTCCCAGCAATTGCTTTTCTTTGCAGATTTTCTTGTTCTTTCAGTGCCTCGCAGATGCGGCTAAGATTTCCCAGATCGATGCTGGCAGGTTTACCTGATATGACTTTCGCTATGGCTTGCAGAACGACTGATATTTGTTCGAGTGCATCGTCTACTAATTGCTGGACTGCGTGATATTGCTGTTGTTGGAAGTGAGTTTCTAGTAACTCTGTTAAGGCAATAACTGAGCCAAGCAAGCGATCGCCATCCTGAATTAGCACCAATAACTGCTCATCCATCCAACTCCGAGCCGGCTGTCCAATCCGTACAGTACCTAAAGTAGTTCGTGCTGTCTCTAATGCCTGTCTAATTTCGAGAATATTTTCAGGTGTTGTCACCTTACTGAGAAATGCCTGAATGTAGTTGGCGATTGCGCTGAAGCAGTTAGCCAAAGCTATTCTTAGTGGGTCGTAAGGTCTAAAAGGCCACATTACTAAGGAAAGTAGCATCGCCCATCCACCTGCAATGAGACATAACAGCGATCGCATCAGTGCAATTTCCAAGTTCCCTGGCTGTGCGATCGTGGAAATAAATGATACCCCTACCACCAGACCGACATTTGCACCAGCATTACCGTACAGCGACGCAAAACCTGAAGCCAGTCCCCAAGCAAATGTCAGCACCACAGTTAGCGCTGGAACTCTAGCCACTAGAGTACCCACAAATACTGAAACAGCGATTCCTAAAGTAGCTGCCGCCATCGCCTTAGCTTTGATTTGGTAAGGGCCACCAACATTCGCTAAGTTGACAAAGTAAGCCATCAAACCCACAAATAATCCGCTTTCCCTTTGGTTGATGAGTTGTCCAATTAGCATGGGAACTCCCAACGCTAACGCAGCTCGTAAGCCGTTAGATATTGCTGGTTTTCCTGGCTCTGACTGGATCAGCAACCTGATAAAATTACTTCGATTCAACTGCATTGTTTTTCTTAAAAAAACAAAATTTTTATCTGGATTTTCTTAAGATATGAATATTAAGATGCACATTTTGCCACTTTATGATTCAACCTTCATTCTTATTAGGACTTACGCAATAACTCTCTCAAACTCTTATTCCTTTGTGTCCTTTGCGCCCTTTGCGGTTCGTTTTTTCATTATTTTGCGTAAGTCCTGCTTATTTAACAGATATGAGCTTTCCCAGTAATAACGGTAAAATTGCTGTAATTGGCGTATAAAAAGCATTATCTTGATGCAAATAGCTGTAGTCAAAAGTGAATGTCATCAAGACATATCAATAATTTTAGTTGCTGATTGTTAACATCTAAATAAATATTAACAATAAAACAAAATAATTAAAATAATGTCAACGAATTTGATAGAAAAAAATATCAAACCTGTCCAAAAGTAGAGATAATTTTTAGAAGACGAAAACAATAAAAACCATTTACTTGGATAAGGTTTGATGTCGATAAACTGCTCTGACTTCAGGGGAGGATTCATAAATTAATCCTCCGGATCATAAACCTGAAGAGGAATCGATTGTGAGCAGGTGAAATAGAGAAAAGTTAAGCGCGAGGACATTGATTAAGTATGGCTAATAGTAGTGCAATCAACGCAGCACGACGCTTGAGTGAAAAGTTACCTTTGCCACTCAAGCGTTTAGCAGACTTGGCTTATAACTACTGGTGGAGTTGGAGTGGCGATCGCATCTCTTTATTCCAAACAATTGATCCCCAAGAATGGGAACGCTGTGGGCATAACCCAGTGGCAATTTTAGAATCAGCTAGCTATGAGCGTCTGACCCAATTAGCAGAAGACCCATTTTACTTAAAGCAGATATCCGCCCTCGCGCGTGAGTTTGACCAATACATCAACCAGCAAGATACTTGGGTAAGTCGAGTCGCACCGCAAGTATCCAAAGACCACCCCATTGCCTACTTTTGCGCCGAATTTGGCATCCATGAATCCCTACCCGTCTACTCTGGCGGCTTAGGCATTCTCGCCGGGGATCACCTGAAATCATCATCAGATTTGGGTGTACCGATGGTTGGTGTTGGCTTGTTGTATCGCCAAGGTTATTTTCGGCAACGCTTGAACCGGCACGGTTGGCAAGAAGATTATTATATTGACAATCCCTTCCAAAAGATGCCCTTGGAGTTAATTAAAAATGAGCAAGGGGAACCAGTCACTATCCAGCTACAAGTTCGCCAACGGTTTGTGAAAGTGCAAATCTGGCGAGTGCAAGTTGGGCGAGTGACATTATATTTATTAGATAGCGATCGCAACGATAACGATCCCATTGACCGTTGGCTAACGGGACATCTATACGGCGGTAACTTGGAAACCCGCATCGCCCAAGAAGTCGTTTTGGGAATTGGTGGTGTTCGTGCCCTACACGCCTTAGGAATTGAACCTTCTGTCTATCACCTCAACGAAGGACACGCTGCATTCTGCACCTTGGAAATTGCACGGCTAGAAATTGAACGCACTGGTAAATCTTTCTACGACATCGAAGCCAAGGTGCGAAACAGTTGTGTATTTACCACCCATACCCCCGTTCCCGCCGGTCATGATGTCTTCTCTCCCGATTTAATAGATTCTTTCTTTGCCAGCTATTGGCCGCAATTGCGACTTTCCCGCGAACAATTTTTGGCATTGGGTGCAAGGCGATTGGGTGATCCTTGGGAACCCTTTGGGATGACCGTTTTAGCATTACGGATGTCTCGTGCTTGCAATGGCGTAAGTGAATTGCACGGTCAAGTTTCCCGTAAAATGTGGACAGTTCTCTATCCGCAGCGATCGGAAGACAAAGTACCAATTGGTTACATTACCAATGGCGTTCATGCACCCACTTGGACTGCACCCCTGTTGGGCGATTTATATAATGAGTATCTGGGAGAAGACTGGAAAACTCGTGCCGTTGATCCTAAGATGTGGGCTAAAGTTGATGACATTCCCGACGAGGAACTGTGGTCACGGCATCTTATTCTCAAAGAAAGATTGGTTGCCTTTACCCGTTATAAGGTGAAGAAAGCGCGGGAGTTGCGTGGCGAAAATTACGAACTCATTCAAGCAACTGAAAGCTTACTCGACCCCAACGTTTTGACCATTGGATTTGCCAGACGCTTCAGCCCTTACAAACGAGGGGATTTGATTTTGCGCGATGCTCAACGCGCACTGAAGATTTTTGGCGATCGCTCACGTCCAGTACAGATTATCTTTGCAGGGAAAGCGCACCCAGCCGATGAAGAAGGTAAGCGGATTATTCAGCGTTTGATGGAATGGTGTCACAATTCCGGGATTATCAATCGAGTCGCCTTTATTGAAGACTACGACATTTACAGTGGTCAAAAATTGGTGCAAGGTGTTGATGTTTGGTTGAATAATCCTCGTCGTCCCTTGGAAGCGTCTGGTACAAGTGGGCAAAAAGTCTGCTTTAACGGCGGTCTTAATTGCAGCGTTTTGGACGGCTGGTGGTGCGAAGGCTACCAAGCAGGGCCAGATGGCAAGGGAATTAACGGTTGGGCAATAGGTGAAGATGCTCATACTAGCGATCAAGAATTGCAAGATCGGATTGATTCGCGATCGCTTTATCAGCTCTTAGAAGAAGAAATTGTTCCTCTATACTATGACCAAGATGCCCAAGGCATTCCCCACCGCTGGGTACAAATGATGAAAACGTCCATTAAGACAAATGCACCGTTATTCAACACCGACAGAATGATTGCCGACTACGTTTCACAAGTGTATGTCCCAGAGATTTCTAAGAGTGTGGAACCGATTTTAGCTAAAGTTCTGCTTTAAGAGCATCTTCAGTTTCCTGGTTTAGAGGGGCAGAAAACCTGCCCCTTTTTTTTGATCCTAGTATCGCAAGCGATAAGATCAAAAATAAATTCATGCTGTGTTTATGGCAACCCAACTCAGCCAAGCCAAATCACCAACAGAACTGGTAATCTCTTGGGAAGCCTTGCCCAAGGATTTTCAACTAGAGGATGAACCAGTGGAGAATACAGATCAGCCACTTTTGGCTGGTGCTTTCCGTGAAAGCCTAGAAATCAGTGGATTCATCCAACCCCAGATGTTGATAGCTTCAAACTTTGGTCTTTGTGCAACAGTCAACGGACAATTTATTGCCAAAGCACCTGATTGGGTTTATGTGCCATCGGTGAATGAAGTTGTGAGCAATCGCAAAAGTTATACACCCAATTTAGAAGGAGATATCCCAGCGATCGCTATCGAATTTTTATCCGACACTGAGGGTGGAGAATATTCGGTAAAGCGAACTTATCCACCAGGAAAATGGTTTTTCTACGAGCAAATTTTGCAGATTCCCATCTACGTAATTTTTGAACCAGATGGTGGTTTATTGGAATATTATCAACTAGAAAATAAACGCTATGAGTTAAAGCAACCCGACGAAAATGGTCATCATTGGATTGATGTAATGGGCTTATTTTTGGGAACTTGGCAAGGAACAAAAGAAGGGCGAACTGGTTATTGGTTGCGCTGGTGGGATCAAGCTGGTAACTTATTACCGTGGGCTGTGGAACAGATTGAACAAGAACGCCAACGCGCTGAACAAGAACGCCAGCAAAAAGAACGACTGATTGCTTATTTGCAATCTCAGGGTATTGATCCGAATAATTTGCCCTAGTTCGAGTAGAAACTAAAAATCACCTTTTTGAAATTAACTATGAATTTGCTCTGCTTATAATTTAGAACCCTTTTTGTAGGGGCAAGTAATGAAGTACCCCTACAAAAATCATGCAATTTTGTAAAACAAATTATTTTACGAATTAAGCAGTCAAAATATAAGGCGAGTCAATCGCAGCTACACGACCAGCATCTACCAAGGCTTGATAGACCATCACCGCTACCTCTGCGCGTGTAGCATCGCGGGTAGGATTGAGTTGTTTGAGGTTCGGATGATTGACGATAATCTCCTTTTGAGTAGCCTTGATGACTTCATCCTTAGCATAATCAGGAATCTTTGCTTGGTCATCGAAAGTTTTGGTAGCGGTTGCACTATCAGCAGATAACCCCAATCCATTCACCAAGGAAACAATCACTTGCACGCGCTGGATATTTTTGTTGGGGGCGAAGGTATTGTCAGGAAAACCAGAGAGAAATAAACCTTGATATGCCTGCTGAATTACCTTGGATGCCCAGAAATCTGCTGGTACATCTTTGAATTTGATTACGGGGCGGTTTGGCGATGGGTTGAAAGCTTTTACCAGTAATGCGGCGTATTGCGCCCGTGTCATCGTAGCATCAGGTTTAAATGTGCGATCGGGAAAACCATTAACTATCCCAAATTTGACTAATTCTCGAATAAAGCCACCTGCCCAATGATTACTAATATCGGTTAATTCGATAGTAGGCGTGGGTGTCGGAGTGGGATTCGGAGTCGGAGTGGGAGTCGGCGTAGGAGTCGGCGTAGGAGTGGGTATCGGCGTAGGAGTGGGTATCGGCGTAGGAGTGGGAGTCGGCGTAGGAGTGGGTATCGGCGTAGGAGTGGGAGTCGGCGTAGGAGTGGGTATCGGCGTAGGAGTAGGAGTCGGCGTTGGAACCGAACTATCTGCAAACTCTACGTTTCCTGTGACTTTAGACGCATCTATTTTATTTCCCACAGAAACCAGCTTGTTGGAACTGGCATTTTGCAAATCAAATTTACCGTTACTGCGTAGAGTATTGCCTCCTAAGTTATTGGTAGTGCCGATATCCGGTAGGGCGCTTCCAATTACTGTGATACCATCGTCAGTGTTATTTTCACAGACATTGTTACGCAATACAGGACGAGCACTGCCAGAGATGACAATTCCAGAACGGTTTTCGGAAATTTTGTTATCTCGAAGAATGGGTGATGCAGTATCACTAATGGCAATGCCAAAACCTGTTTTGAAGCAGGTATTACCTTGAATTTGACCTTTGGAATTTTTAGCGATCGCAATTCCATTGGCTGCATTCTCACTAAACACATTACCTAGAATAACTGGGTTAGCATCCCCTGTAGCAAATACTCCCTCCCGCTTACAATTTTTGAAGGTGCTATTAGCGACAGTAGGAGCAGTTGATTCAATCCAGACACCACTACCACGGCTAGCCAGATTTGTTACAGTTACTCCTCGGAGTTCGGCTTTATCCAGCAGCACAAATGTTACATTCTGTGCAGCAAAAGTACGGCTCAAATAGGTACCACTACCTTCAATGAAAATGCGATCGCCTTTATTGGCTTCATTACCCACCACTGTCACGCCAGATGGAACCGTTAGCGGAAAGACTTCACCGCTAGCAGCATTGTAATTACCATCTGCTAGTTGAATCTTGGTATCAACAGTAGCTACCTTGAGGGCTTGAGTAATAGTTTTGAACGGGGCTTGTTGGCTACCTGGGTTGGTATCGCTGCCTGCTACTGAATTTACGTAAAAAGCTTGATCCATATTTATACTTTAATAAAATACATAGCTATCCTAGCGTTAACCATGAAAGTGAGTAGCGGTTGATGCATTAAGTAACTTAAACTACTTCTCGCTGCAAAGTTAAAAAGTTATGCAAATTCTTTCTACAAAACCAAAGTCGTTGTAGATCCTCCTAAATCCTCCTTAAAAAGGAGGACTTTGAGAGGTCTTTGCTGCCCTTTTTAAGCTACGGTGTACACACAAGTCTTTTGACTTGCACCTTAGTCGCATCAACTTGCACCTTAGTTGCATCGACTTGCACCTTAGTCGCATCGACTTTAACCTTAGTTGCATCGACTTACACCTTAGTTGCATCAACTTGAACCTTAGTTGCATCGACTTGAACCTTAGTTGCATCGACTTGCACCTTAGTTGCATCGACTTGAACCTTAGTTGCATCGACTTGCACCTTAGTTGCATCGACTTGCACCTTAGTTGCATCGACTTGCACCTTAGTTGCGATCTGCAAAAATGAACCTACCTACATTACGCAGTAACTCTAAAAAACTTGTGTGTACACGGTAGCCTTTTTAAGGGAGGGTTGGGTGGATTAAAAGCCTGTAGGGAAACTCTAGAAGACTTGTGTGTACACCACGTAGCCCTTTGAGAGAAGACCACACTGCTTCACCGCGCTGGCTTCCCTTAAAAACAGGACTTAATTCTCACCTTCTTAAGGAGGGTTAGGGAGGAGCAAACCTTAATCCAAAGTATTGCGATTGGTTTGATGAAGTTAATAAAAAGTAGCAAACAGCTAAATATTTATTAAGTCCTTCCGCATGAGTTGTAGGAAACAAACTCTAATTTCCAGAATTTATTGTCCCCTTTAGACACGCCCGTTTTATTATTGAACACTTACATACTAATATCTTCAGCTACCTGAGATATAAATATCATCGCCAGTGTTTTAGATCAAGAGATTTTAGCGTTGCTGAAATGAAGCCCGGTGAGCTAAATCCGAATGTACAAGGATTTAAGCTTTTACTCTGGCGGGAATGATTAAAGAAGGATAATCTACATAGAATACCTGTTTTATTGAAAGCTATAAACAAGTTGTAAATGAAATTCCAAAGAGTCCACAAATCTACCTCTCAGAATCCTCAAACATTTCAAGAAAACTCCAAGTTAGCGTCTCGACCCTTCGGTATCCAGAGTAAAAAGACATCGAGGAAGCTTCCCACGCAGGAGGAAATAGAGAATCAAGCCTTCCAAAATCAAAAAATGGAGGCTACAAAACTAGATATCCAGGCAAAGTATGGCACGATAACGCCAGAGGGACAGGAACGCTTGGGTGTATTGCAAGCCAAGATGAATGACTTCTGGGTGCAGAGAAAAGAAAGTAGTAAGGGTCAGCCTAACCTGTTAGAAATCCCTGGTATATTTACACGGCGTGAAACACTTTTAGCGCAACAGATTCAGCCACAACTTACAATTGGACAGCCTGGGGATAAGTATGAGCAGGAAGCGGACAAGGTAGCCGCAGATGTCATAAAAGAAATACATCAGAATCAGAGTACGGTGCAAAGGCAAAAGGGGTATGAGCAGGAGCAGAGAAACACTCATACAACTGAGTTAGTGCACCACAATCAGATAAATATGAATGCAGCAGCTTTGAGCCTACAGGGTAATATAGTTCAGTGTAAGTATTTAAATCCCGGTGAATACAATTCCTGGCTCAACGAAACTCAAGCTAAAGCAAAAGTGGGAAGAAAGGGATATAGATTTAGTAAAACTGCGAGCAGAGATGCTTTAAAAGCAATAGATGAAAGATTATTTTATTTTGTCCATTACCCATCAAAAAATGGAGATAGACAAGAAGATTTAAAAGAGAGAATCTCACTACTCAAAGGTATTAAACAAGTAATCAAGTCTTCAAGATATTTCACAGAAGATAAAAAAACTGAAATTTTTCTACTTCGTCAGCAAGCAGTAAATGCTCTGTTGAATGAAGTTAAAAGTATGTTAGCACAACTTAAAAGTGAATTAAATCAGGATAAGAACGAAGTAGAACACAAGGAATCTGAAGAAGATAGAACAGATATTGAAGTTGAAGCGGATTTTGATAATGAATCTTTCTATGGTAAATACTCTCAATATTCTGACAAACTTGAGGAATCTCAAGAAGATAAAAAAACTACTCAGCCAGAAGAACAAAAAACTGATGGCTATATAGAATCTCAACTAGAAGAGCAAAATGATGGCTATTCACAACCTCAACCAGAAGAGCAAAAAACTGATAGCTATATAGAATCTCAACTAGAAGAGCAAAATGATGGCTATTCACAACCTCAACTAGAAGAACAAAAAACTGATGGCTATTCACAACCTCAACTAGAAGAGCAAAATGATGGCTATTCACAACCTCAACCAGAAGAGCAAAATGATGGCTATTCACAACCTCAACTAGAAGAACAAAATGATGGCTATTCACAACCTCAACCAGAAAAACAAGAAATTGATGCCTATTCAGAATCTCAACCAGAAGAGCAAAATGATGGCTATTCACAACCTCAACCAGAAAAACAAGAAATTGATGCCTATTCAGAATCTCAACCAGAAGAACAAAAAACTGATGCCTATTCACAACCTCAACTAGAAGAACAAAAGTCTGAAGATTATTTCAATAGAAAAGACTCACAATTTTTGGAAAACAAGTTTGAACAAGAGGATGGTAAATTTGAAATTTCAGAAACAAAGTTTCAGGAATCTAAAAAAATAGATGACAACAAGTTTAAATCAAATAAAAGAGCAGGAGTATATGGAGAAAGAAAAGCATCTAATCAAAAAAATAAAACGCAGCAAGAAAACCAAGGTGAAGTTAAAGATGATAATGGCAAAATCATTGGTCAAAAGCAGAACTGGCATCCGGCTTATAAGGGTAAAGCTATCAGACATTTATATGGACAAGATCGCAAAGCTAAAAAGCTCAAGATTCAAGATGGCAAACTCTACGGTCATGATTCAGAGTCTAAAGAACAAGATAAAGAGGATCAAAACAAGTTTCTTTGGAAAGGAAAGCCCTATAAGACGAAAGAAATGAAAACTCTATGGGGTTCAAGCAGTGGTAAAGCAATATTTGTAATGACCGTTAACGGTAAGATTTACGCCGCAGACCAGGCGGCTGAGTATCAACAAGGACTAAACCCGCGTCAAAAGCAACAATGGATTTTTCACCACTCAAGTTTTGTAGCTGGGGCTGAAGTTGCTGCGGCAGGCGAAATAGAAATTAAAGATGGAATGCTGCAAGGTATTACTGACGCAAGTGGTCACTATCATCCCGATGCAGCTATGACCCGCCAAGTTCTACAAATGCTTCAAGATGGTGGAGTAAGCCTTGAAGGTGTATACGTCCAAATTACAATTCCTCGAGAGAATTCTAATCTTATATATCCAGCTGATAAGTTTTTGGAACATACAACTGCTAAACAAGAACCTCCAAAGATTATTGAAAATCTGCGAGAAAAACAGGATTGGGATACTTCCATTCTTTCGGAAAGTGCTGAACTTGCTGAGAAAGCAGGTAATTTAATCAGGCAAGCAAAATATATTTCACAACTTTTTGAAGATTTTAATAATCTTCTAAAGCCAGGTCAAAAGAAAAAAATAGAAATACAAATGAGGAATTTGTACGAGCTTGCACTCAGAAAAGGTTGGAAAGCCTACAAAGCAGGATTAACTAATAAAAATAATCCAGATAATAATTATTTAGAAGCTTATATATCATTTGAAGCTGCAAAAGAGATTGAGTCTTTTAATGTGATCGAAGAGATGGAAGGTAGAGAATTTAAGAAGCCTGATGATGTTCCTCTAAATGCAAATGAATCTTTAAAAACGATGGAAAGTACTCCTATGGGAGGAACTAATGCCTTGGATAAGATGCGGTTGCTAGCTAAGGAAAAGAATATGCTTTAAATGAATGTAGAAAAATGAAAACTTTTTATTTAAGCTTTGTTGATTATTATTTAGAAAAAATAATCCTGATTAAAAGCTTTCTGAGGTAATTTATATGGCACAAATGTTTGAAACGGTTATTAAGTTCTTTGAAGAAGATAACTGGCCGTTTGAAAAGCTAGAGGGGGAGTCAGCTTTAGGAATGGGGTTTCAGGGTGATAATGGAGAATGGAGTTGCTACGCCCTAGTTAGAGAGGTGCAAAAGCAATTTATTTTCTATTCTGTAAGTCCATTAGAAACACCAGAAGAGAAACGCTTCCAAGTGGCTGAGTTTTTAACTAGAGCAAACTACGGTATGATGGTTGGCAACTTTGAACTAGATTTTGCTGATGGAGAAGTTCGTTATAAAACAAGCGTTGAAGCTGAGGTAACTAATCTGAATTCAGCACTAATTAAAACAATGGTTTATACCAATCTACGAATGATGGATAAATACTTACCAGTTCTGATGTCTGTCATTGATGGTGATTTATCGCCGACTGAGGCGATCGCTCAAGTTGAAGGTTAATATGAGCGAGGTATGTTAGAAGTACTAAGTGCGATCGCTTTTTGATCTAGTGTTGAGAAGTGTGCCTGGTTCACTGACATAGACGAAAACTCCCTTTCCGACAAAGTAAGGGAGTTGGCAAAGTTGTGTATTCTCTTCAACTGAAAAAGTGTGTCTTCTTCTTAATAGGGCCACTTCCAGTCCCGAATTTCCGGCATATCGTCGCCGTACTTCTCAATGTAATGCTTGTGTTCGATCAGCTTATCTTGCATCTCCTGTTTGACATAAGCTGCCCTATATCCTAGCTTTGGCACGCGAGCAATAACATCCATCACCAAATGGAAGCGATCTAGATCGTTAAGAACAACCATATCAAAGGGAGTGGTGGTGGTTCCTTCTTCCTTGTAGCCACGCACATGCAAATTATTATGGTTGGTGTGGCGATAGGTTAGGCGATGAATCAGCCAGGGATAGCCATGAAAGGCAAAGATAATCGGTTTGTCTGTGGTGAAAATCGTGTCAAAGTCTTTTTCGCTCAAACCGTGGGGATGTTCGCTTTTTGGCTGTAGTGTCATCAAATCGACTACGTTCACTACCCGCACCTTTAACTCAGGGAAGCGCTGGCGCAGAATGTCCACAGCCGCTAAAGTTTCTAAGGTGGGAATATCCCCAGCACAAGCCAGCACTACATCTGGTTCACCACCTTGGTCGTTGCTTGCCCATTCCCAAATACCGATGCCTTTGGTGCAGTGCTTGATAGCAGCATCCATGTCGAGGTATTGCAATGCTGGTTGCTTTCCAGCAACAATAACGTTGACATAGTTACGGCTTCTTAAACAATGGTCAGTTACCGATAGCAGAGTGTTTGCATCGGGGGGCAAATACACGCGAACAATTTCTGCTTTCTTATTGACTACATGGTCAATAAAACCGGGGTCTTGGTGCGAGAAGCCGTTGTGGTCTTGCCGCCAAACGTGGGAGGTGAGTAGATAATTGAGAGAAGCTATAGGTCTACGCCAGGGAATATCTCTGGTCGTTTTTAGCCATTTGGCGTGCTGATTGAACATTGAGTCAATGATGTGGATGAACGCCTCGTAGCAGGAGAAGAACCCGTGGCGGCCTGTGAGAAGGTAGCCTTCTAACCATCCTTGACAACAAGTTTCGCTGAGAATTTCCATTATCCGACCATTGGGGGAAAGGTGGTCATCTTCTGGGAGTTTCTCGGCTACCCAAGTCCGGTCTGTGACTTCCAATACACCGCCTAAGCGATTTGATACCGTTTCATCGGGGCCGACGATGCGGAAGTTGCGGCTTTCTTGGTTAAGTTGCATGATATCCCGCAGGAATTTTCCGGCAACTTGGGTAGCTTCAGCGATCGCTTGGCCTGGTTTGAGAACATCTACGGCATAGTCTTGAAAGTCGGGCATTTTCAGGTCGCGCAGCAAAATACCGCCGTTGGCGTGGGGATTGTCACCCATGCGCCGATGACCTTTAGGAGCCAATTCTGCTAGTTCTGGGATCAGTGTGCCGTTAGCGTCGAAGAGTTCTTCTGGTTGGTAACTCTTCATCCAATCTTCTAAGAGTTTCAGGTGTTCTGGCTGTTTGGCTATGTTCCCAAAGGGAACTTGGTGCGATCGCCAATAACCTTCGGTTTTTTTACCATCTACTTCCTTCGGCCCTGTCCAACCTTTGGGGGTTCTCAAAACAATCATCGGCCACTGGGGACGTTCGGTGAAACCATGTACACGGGCTTCTCTCTGAATGTTTTGAATTTCTGCGATCGCTATATCTAGAGTCGCCGCCATCTGCTGATGTACATCTGCGGGATCGTCACCTTCAACAAAGTATGGCTTGTAGCCGTAGCCTACAAATAAGCTTTCTAATTCCTCATGACTTATCCGTGCCAATACTGTTGGATTAGCAATTTTATACCCATTCAAGTGGAGGATCGGCAGTACAGCCCCATCATGCACAGGGTTAAGAAACTTATTGGAATGCCAGCTAGTTGCTAAAGCACCTGTTTCAGCTTCACCGTCACCCACAACAGCAGCAACGATCAAGTCAGGGTTATCAAAGGCAGCACCGAAAGCATGGACGAGGGCATAACCTAATTCCCCGCCTTCGTGGATCGAACCGGGGGTTTCCGGTGCAACGTGGCTAGGAATACCACCAGGGAAAGAAAATTGTTTGAAGAGTTTCTGAATTCCTTCTGCATCCTGGGAGATGTTGTGATAATACTCAGTGTAAGTGCCTTCTAGGTAGGTGTTGGCTACCAGTCCAGGGCCTCCATGACCAGGGCCAGCAATATAAATCGTGTTAAGGTCATATTTTTTGATGACCCGATTCAGGTGAACATAGATCAAGTTCAGCCCTGGTGTTGTTCCCCAGTGACCCAAGAGTCTGGGTTTGACGTGTTCCAGCTTTAGGGGTTCTCTGAGTAGCGGATTGTCCAGTAGATATATCTGCCCAACGGAAAGATAGTTAGCAGCACGCCAATAGGCGTTTATCTTCTGTAATTCTTCATCTGTTAAAGGCTTTGTTTGTGGAGTCGTTGCTAATGTCATTTCGACACTCCATTACAAAAGGATTTTGACGGATTCATCAGTAAGCAATTATACTTGTTTTGCAAATGATGGCCATCTACCCATGATGATTTTTTTCAGCCTTAGTGACTAAATTCTTTGGTTTTGGGCACAGGATGGAAAGCGATGTCTACGAAGGGCTATGTCTACTAGTCTGTCAAATTCATTTGGATGGTTAGAGAGACGCGATAAATCGCCGTCAAGACGAAAGATCCATCCTTGTAGAGACGGCGATTTATCGCGTCTTTGGATCTAGAATTTTCATCAAAAAACCTTAACCGAACCGTATTGTATTAATACCAATACGCTTGGGTTAAGGGTTATTGGTGTAGGTAATTGGTCTTTGAAGACGCGATAAATCGCGTCTCTACATGAGGGTTTTGTTGCTCATTCTGAACTGTATTGGTATTAATACTGCAAAAGTTACGATTTTTGGTAAAGCTTGAGTCACGTCGCTTTGCTCCGAATTAAAAATTAAAAATTCCCATTCAATTAATGACCTAATTATTAATTTCCAATAACCCAGGCGGCGGCGTGATTTCAATGCGATTAGATTTCAAGTCTACGACTGGTGCGATCGCTTCCACAAATGGAATCAAAACAGTCTTTTGTTTTTTGTCAGTAGCAAATGATTCATGGAACTTTACTTCTAACAAATCATTGCCAGCCGGGATGATATCTACCACCGTACCAACGAGTTCGCCAGATGCTTGCATGAAGACTTCCAAGCCAATCAAATCGAGGACATGATATTCATCTTCGCCTAATTGGGGGCGATCGCTTGCTGGCACCATTAACTTACAACCGCGCAACGCCTCCGCCTGATCGCAATTTTCCACGCCAGCTAATCTGATCACATACAAGTTTTTATTACTGATATAACGCCCTGTCAATAATTCGATTGGTTGTGGTTCTGTGTCACCTGAACGCAACAACCAACGTTTTCCCGGTACTTCAAATCTTTCGGGGAAGTCTGATACAGGATAAACCTTTAATTCTCCAGACAATCCTTGAGGGGAAACAATCGTGCCAATTTCTAGCCAATTGTCGAGATTGGGGGCTGGGGATTGGCGACTGGGAACTACGGGCTGGGGATTGGGGGCTGGAGATTGGACATTTTGAATTTTTGAATTTCCTCCTACTCTCTTGCCCCTCTGCCTCTTTGCCCCTTTGCCTCCAATCTCTTTATTAGCTTCTTCGTGTTTCATTTCCATTTTTCCTACTAGTACAACACGGCGGAAATAAACCACCCATTCCAAATCAATGAAATGCTTACGCTGTATTCATTTTTAGTTTTTAGTTTTTAATTTTTAATTCCGCCTTGCGGTACTAGGCAGTTACTGCCGCACCTTTATAAGCTTCTTGAGCCACTTTGGCTAAACGTTGCATAGCAGTGGCTATCTCTTCATCCGTACCTGTAAGGCTGATGCGGAAGCATTGGTGTTTGTGCGCCCATTCTTCCTCTAAACCGGGGAAGAAGCTACTTCCTGGGACAATAATCACACCTACTTGCTTAAGTTGCTGGTAAAATTCCCAATCACTGATGGGTAAATCCTGTAACCACAACCAAGCAAAAATTGCCCCTTCACCGCGATGGAGGAACCAAGGTAAATCCTTGGGCATCGCTTGTTCTAAGCTGGTTTCTAAAACGGTAAATTTATTTTGGTAAAAGGGACGGATGACAGTATGAGAAATTTCGACTAAAGCACCAGAATTGATTGCAAGAGCTGCGATCGCTTGGCCGTAACGTGAAGAATGGAGACTAATATTTGCTTGGAAACACTCCAACACTTCAATCCACTTTTCATCCCCAATGGCAATACCAACCCTTTCTCCTGGTAATCCCGCTTTTGATAAACTCATGCAGTGGAGGATGTTATCACCAAACACTGGTGTCATTTCGGTAAAGTTCAATGCCGGGAAGGGAGGCGCATAAGCTGAGTCAATTAACACGGGTAGATTGTAAGGCGCAGCTAGGGCAGCAATCTTTCTCACCTCATCCTCAGTGAGGACATTACCAGTGGGATTACAGGGGCGTGAGAAGAGGATACAACCCGTATTTTCTGTAATCGACAGTTGGCTGAAGTCGGGGCGATATTTAAATCGGTGGGCGGCTTCATCAATATCGAGAGTTGGTTTGTAAGCAGTTAAGGCTTTTGGAACTAAGGAGAGGCCGCCGTAACCTGTGTAGTCAGGGCTGAGAGGCAAAACGATTTCTTTTAACTCACCGCTAGGGGTGTAGCCACCGAAGCTATTCACAGCGTAAAAGTAGAGGGTTTGACTGCCGGGGGTAATGAGGATATTGCGATCGCTTAAGTTTAAACCGTAGCGTTTGTTAAAATCATTAGCGATCGCTTCAACTAACGGTGCATAACCCTGACTTGAGCCGTAGCGACAAACTACCTCACCATATTCTGGGCTAGCCAAAAGCTGTGCAGTGCAATCCCGCCATAACTGCTCTACCTCTGGCAAAATCAACGGATTACCAGCACTCAAATTAATAAATTGCTGCCCTGCACCCGCTCGTAATGTTTCGATAATATCCTTCATGATTGCTCTGACGCCAGTCAGGTTGGACATTTGAGCGCCAATTTGAGTTAGGGCAGGGTTCATAAGCTGTGACAAAATGTATTAATCGAGAGGTGGACAAATTATTTGGGGTGTTGCTGCTGACATTCAGTTTACATTGTTGTCAAAACAGCTGTTGCCGCCTTTAACCAATCTAGCTAGAGAATGATATTTTGACAAAGTAATATTTATCGTTATAGCGGCGATTTTCCTTAATAAATACGATGAAGTGATACAAAAGTGTATCATGCGTTCAATATGTTTAAGTGAAAGAATCCCCAGTGCTGAAGTATGGGGATAACGTCAAATAACTATACAGGAGGCCTGATGTTGCAAGTTAAAGCAGCAGTAGCTTACAGCGCAGGTAAGCCATTGACAATTGAAACCGTTCAACTATCGGGGCCACAAGCTGGCGAAGTGTTAGTTGAGGTGAAAGCCAGTGGGGTTTGTCATACCGATGCTTTTACCTTATCTGGCGATGATCCCGAAGGTTTGTTTCCGGCTATTTTAGGACATGAAGGCGCTGGTGTGGTAGTGGAGGTAGGCGCTGGTGTCACCAGCCTCAAACCAGGGGATCATGTGATTCCTCTCTACACTCCCGAATGTCGTCAGTGCGAATATTGTTTGAGTTTCAAAACTAATCTTTGTCAAGCCATTCGCTTAACTCAAGGACGCGGTGTGATGCCCGATGGCACCAGTCGTTTTAGCATCGATGGGCAGATGATTCATCATTATATGGGTACATCAACTTTTGCTAACTATACGGTGCTGCCAGAAATTGCCCTAGCAAAAATTCGGGAAGATGCCCCATTTGATAAGGTTTGTTATATAGGCTGTGGTGTGACTACTGGTGTTGGTGCAGTCATCAATACTGCCAAGGTGGAACCGGGAGCAAATGTTGTGGTTTTCGGCTTGGGTGGTATTGGCTTAAATGTCATCCAAGCGGCGCGGATGGTGGGGGCAAATATGATTGTTGGGGTGGATATTAATCCCAGTAAACGCGCCTTGGCGGAAAAGTTTGGTATGACGCACTTTGTTAATCCCCAGGAAGTAGAGGGGGATTTAGTTCCCTATCTGGTTGATTTAACAAAAGGCGGTGCTGATTACAGTTTTGAATGTATCGGTAATGTCAAAATTATGCGTCAAGCATTAGAATGCTGCCACAAAGGTTGGGGCGTTAGCGTAATTATTGGTGTTGCTGGTGCTGGACAAGAAATTAGTACTCGTCCTTTTCAATTAGTAACTGGGCGCGTTTGGAAAGGTTCGGCATTCGGTGGCGCGAGAGGACGTACAGATGTGCCAAAAATTGTTGATTGGTATATGGAAGGTAAGATAAATATTGATGATTTGATTACCCATGTGATGCCCATTGAGCAAATTAATGATGCCTTTGAATTGATGCACAAAGGTGAATCAATTCGGAGTGTGGTGACTTTCTAATTCGTAATTCGTAATTCGTAATTCGTAATTCGTGATTCGTAACTGATGCTTATGCAGACAGTACTTTTTCAAACAAGGTTTAAATCTCTATCTTAAATGTAATTATGAATTATGAATTTAAAAATTTTGTAGACACTACAAACCTGAAAAACGACAAAGAAGCTGATGCAAAACTTCTATGAAGCAGACTTTTTCAGTTGGACTCAAGAACAGGCTAACCTTCTGCTTCATCATCAATGGAACCAGCTTGATCTGCCCAATTTAATTGAGGAAATCAAATCTTTGGGAAGGAAGGAACGCCAAGAGTTGAGGAATCGTCTTAGTATTCTAATTGGACATTTGCTCGAATGGGAATATCAACCAAATCAACGCAGTCGTAGTTGGTGAGCCAGCGCGTTGCGGGGGTTCCCCCCGTTGTAGCGACTGGCGAACCCGAAGGGTTAGCAACAATTAGAGTACAACGACGGGAAATTATCAAGTTGTTGAGCGAGAATCCTAGTCTGAAGACTTACCTTGAAGAAGCACTCCAGGAATCTTATGAAAATGGTAGGGATTTAGCATCAGGAGAAACAAATCTGCCACTCTCAACTTTTCCCCAGCAATGTTTATATACTTTTGAGGAAATTCTGAGCGATCGCTTTTATCCGGGTGAGGCTGCGACAGGTGATTTAATGGGATAAAAGCGATGTCTACGATGGGCTACGCTTACGCACTCATGAGAAAGTATTGATCAATTTCTGCCGTAAGTTTTTCAAAGTCCACAGGCTTGGTCAAGTGGCATTTAAAACCAGACTTAAGCGCAAGCTCTTTATCCATCTGGCCACTGTAGCCGGTGAGCGCAATCAGAATTGAGCGAGTAAATTTGGAGTCTTTACTCAGTTCTTGTGCAACGGCAAATCCATCCATCTCAGGAAGTCCGATGTCACAAATAATCACTTGAGGCTCAAGCTTCCTTGCAGTCTCTACCCCTAAAATTCCATTTTTGGCAATGGAAACTTCATGCCCAAAATGCTCAAGTACTGCTTTTAATGTTACGGCTGAATCCTCGTTATCTTCGATGACTAAAATCTTCAACGATTTTTTAGCCGCCTCTATAATCTCTTGGTCGTTGTCCAAGGCTGTAATATCTTCGCATACAGGGAGGGTGACTTTGAATTCTGCTCCCAAATTGATCCCTCTACTTGAGGCTTCAACATTACCACCATGAAGTTCGACAAGACTTTTTACTACCGAGAGTCCCAAACCTAGCCCGCCTCTCGAACGATCTAAACTGCGATCGGCTTGGGTAAATGGCTCGAAGAGTTCTGGTAAGATTGTCGGGTCTATTCCTATGCCTGAGTCTCTTACAGATAAGACCGCTACACTACCTGAGCCATGTTCACCGGGAATGAATGAGAGATCCACCCAAATCGTCCCATCTGGCTTGGAAAACTTTAAGGCATTATCAACAAGGTTTCCAAAGACTTGGAAAAAACGGGTCGGGTCAACATAAGCCCACAGAGGCTTGTTTGGTAGGTCTTCTACTACGGTAAGATTCGATTTCTTTATTGCTTGTGCATGATCATTAAGACTCTGGCGAACCAATTCCACCAGATTAAGCTTCTCAAGGTTTAATGAAATCTTCCCGTAGGTGATGGACGATACGTCAAGTAACTCATCGATCAATTTCGAGAGGTGCTTAATCTGGTGTTGCATCATTAAAACTGTTTCTCCGACTGAACCAGTCTCGCCTAGCTTCAACTTGAGAAGCTGAATCCCGTTCGAGATGGGGGCAACGGGATTCCTCAACTCGTGAGCTAGCATCGCAATGAATTTGTCTTTAAGGGCGTTTTGGTTCGTAAGTTTCTGGAAAAGTTGAACATTTGATATTGCAACTGCTGTAGTATCAGTCAAAATCTCAAGCAGTCCGATCTCTTCGGGCGTGGCTCGGTGTTGTGTACTCCAGTACGCTCCGATCGCACCCAGTGGATCAGAAACCCGTATGGGAACCATTACTAGACTCTTGACAAAAGTCACTCTGTAAGCATCAAGAGGAATTCGAGCATCCTGATAAATGTCCTCAATTATGGCTGCTTGTTTATTCAGCATTGCCCAACCGGAGATGCAAGACTTGAGTGGAAAACGCATACCTTTCCAAAGCGGCCCGATGGCGTTCTCATCGACATAGTGGCAACATTCACCATCCCGCAGTACAAAAGTTACTCCATCAGCATTAGTGAGATCGCGGGCTGCCAAATGCACAATCTCAATAATTTCTTCAATAGTTCGCACACAAGCCAAATCTTTCACGACCGCAAGCAGCCTATTGTAAGACGAAATGTTATAGCTCTGATGTGAATTCTGTTCTTGAGAAGTGGAGGTTTGTAATATATTTTTCATAAAAAACTCCGAACAAAAGGGATGTCTCTGTAAAAACTTTGGTAAAGCGGGTAGGTTTTATCAGACACCTACTCTTAATCGTAATCTTAACTTTGATGTTAAGATTACTACCTGTTAACGCATTTTTTGTTAACCTCTGTCTGAGTATAAATATCTTTAATCTTGATAAGCAAATATTCGTAAAATGCTGGAGGGCTAACGCAACTTGTGATTTTAAGATACAGGGGGAACGTAGTTAGCAAACTCGCTATTTAGGCGTAGCAGTTGCGAGAGAATAGAGGATGTGTCACCGATAGCGTAGCGTTAGCAAAGCGGTAGCGATAGCGCAGCGTTAGCGAGGAACGAGCGTCGGAACGAGCGTCCGCAGGAGCGTCACAGCCCGTCTTAGACATCGCTTATCGCAGACAAATTATTTGGTCATTGACAGATAATATTCAAATCGCTCCCGGAGTTGTTCAACTGTCAAATTCTGAGTCCAGTACTCCACTATAGCGTGACCAAATGCCCAGGCGTTGCGATCGGGTGAAGCGGAGTTTTCTAGCAGTAGCGGCCAGAGGGATAGCAATTCAAAGTTGAGCGGGTTAGGGTTAGCTGTATTCAAGAGCGAGAAAAGCTCATATCCCATTTGGAGTTTGCCAATCACAATCGGCAACTGTTCCACGGGAATTTGCTCGGCCAGCACATAGGCTAGGGTTGGAGATCCGGTTGATAGGGTAGAAACAAACTGGAGAACGGGACTTTTAAGCAATGACGTTAGTCCTTGTGTTGTCGCCATTTGAAAGGTGTAGTGGTCGATGATTTTGGCTGCGGCGACGGTGCGGGCTTCTAGGTTACGTAAAAAGCGGGCGAGACGGAGTTGCTTGGTTGGTGCGATCGCATCTACTAATCCCAGTGAAAGCGCCTCCACTCCCCAAGCAACTCGACCCGTTTTGCTGTCACCTGTAACCACGGGTAGAACTAGATTACAGAAGTTTCCCAGCAGTTTGGCGCGATACTCAGTGGCTTCGCGAATGGCAATTTCTTTGGAGCGATCGCCCCATTCCCAATCATAAGGTGGTTGCCATTCGCGGATGGGACGTAGACGATCTACTTGAGTGACGATCGTGATCGCAGGTAAATCTGCAACTTCTGCTTTGATATCTTGCAGAAAGTCCACATCCATTTGCAGCGCAGGATCGAGGGCAGGGGTGACTAACAGCAGCAAATCTGCATTGATGGCATAATCAAGTACCAAGTTTCGGAGATCGGCACGGTTAACTTGTTCATAACCAGGTGTGTCCCAAAGCGTGAGGGATTCTCCGCTTTGAGTCTGCCATTGATAATTTTGAATGCGATCGGTACTGGGTAAAACATCAACGGCTGCTAAATCTGCCTGAAATAGTGTGTTAATCAGGCTACTTTTTCCTGACCCCGTGCGCCCTACCAGTAGAATATTCACAGGCTTTTGCTCAACCGCCTCGGCTGGTTGAGCTTGAGTCAATATTTCTCGGAGTGTTTGAGTTTTTGCCTTGGGTAAAGTTGGTGTGGAAACAACGGTTGCTGAAACTGGTAATGTGCTACGTCCGTAGAGTGCGATCGCCTGCCTACATAAGTTTCTCAGGGCAGCTTCTCGGAATAACTGGCTCAAATTCCCCAATAATTGCTGAGTTGCTTGGTTACTAGAACCCTGAGTAGCTTGTTTTGCCACCGCCGCCACCGGATTTAAGACCCACTGTGCCCAGTTCCAAACACGCCAGAATTTCCGAGCCGATGGCTCCAACTTCCGGTAGACTTCATATCCTTGGTATGCTTGTCCAATCGTTACCTGATTGAGGACAGGCGATAACTTTTGCATCCACTGATCCATATCATCCACCGTTCCCCGAATCAGCCCGTAAGCTTGGGGGACGTAAATATTCAGCAGGGGATATTGAATCTGAGGATTATAGATATGAGCGATCGCTACCACTAAATCTTGGCATCGCGTCCAAAAAGTTTGCCAGTCTTCCCAAATCGGGCGATCGCTTTGTGCAGCTTGCAGAATCTCTTGGAGTGCGGCTTCTGCAAGCTTTGTGGTGTCACTTCCCACTGGTGGCGCTACTGTATTCTCTGCTGTCGATTCCAGTTCTTCTTGGACTTGGGCTAATACAGCTTCCACTTGGTTAACAGCTGGTTGAGTCCATTTGACCAATAGCCAACGCCAACCAACGAATAAAAGGGTGAATACACCCCAAATCCAATTAATACCCCATGCATGAATTTGCGTACCGGCGGATACCAGTAAAAAAATGATAATAAACGCGATCGGGATTGCTAAAACGACCCACTGCCACGGTTTTAATCGCACCATTGCCCCATACCTGCTTTGAAATGTTGGGAAATTCGAGTTTTTGCAAAAATTACTCTTTTGACGCTCCCCGCATTCCGCTACGACCTGAAGGTATTTTCTAATATTTTAATATTAGTCATTAATCATTGGAAAAAGACGAAGAGACAAGGAAGAAGCTTGTCTCCTTGTCCCTACTCCCCAGTACCTACCGTGTACACACAAGTCACCAGTTTTATCTCAATACCCTTGGGATAAGCCAGAAAGCCCTCATGTAGAGACGCGATTTATCTCATGTAGAGACGCGATTTATCGCGTCTCTCCTAAATAGAGCGGTTATTTTCTAATCCTGGTATGTGTTTAGGAAACAACTCGTTAGAGTCAAGCTGACCATTTGAGATAACGGAGCGCATACCCTCAAAAGCAGCAGGGATAGTGCGCGGATCTATAAATAAGACCTTACTGCTATCGCTTCTACCAATTGTCGCGCCCATATCCAGATAGCCCAAGGCGAACAGAACTTCTACTGCTTTATTAGCATTGGGATTCGTCTGGAGCTTTTGTGCAATAATTTCTGATGACTCTGCGATCGCCTGCGCTTTCAAAACTTGCTGCTGACGTTCCGCTTGAGCTTTCAAAACGATCGCCTTTTGTTCAGCTTCCGCTTGCAAAACTGTTGATTTTTGCCGAGCTTCGGCATCCAATATTTGCGCCTCTGCTTTACCTCTAGCACTATTTACAGCAGCTTCGCGTTCACCCTCAGAATTTAAAATTGCTGCCCGTTTGCGTCGTTCTGCTGACATTTGCAATTCCATTGATTCTCGCACCGCTTGAGATGGAACAATATCTCGCAGTTCTACCCGCGTCACTTTCACACCCCAAGGATCTGTAGCAATATCCAAATCTCTTAACAGAAGTTCATTGATTTGGGAACGAGCAGTAAAGGTTTCATCCAACTCTAGTTGTCCCATCTCGGAGCGAATTTGAGTCAGCACCATATTCACCATTGCCGACTGGAGATTTTCTACCTTATACCAGGCTTTTTCCATATCCACAATGCGCCAATAAAACACTGCATCTACCTCAATACCAACGTTGTCGCGGGTGATGCATTTTTGGGGAGGAATATCTAAGACTTTTTCCCGGATAGTTTCTCTGTAAACGATTTTATCTAAAAAAGGAATTAAAAAATTCATTCCTGGTTCCAGCTTTTTGTTATAGCTACCCAATCTTTCCACCAAAGCTTCATTACCCTGATTGATGACTTTTACAGACCCCGCTACAGCAGAACCACCAAGGGCTAAAAAGACTAGTAAAAAGAACTGTTCCATTATAAATCTCCTGATTTTTTAAGTATCAAATGTAACTCAAAAGTAAAGGAAGTGGGGGAGGGGAAAAAAACTAATGACCAATGACCAATGACCAATAACAAATGACTAAGAACTCAATAAATTTTCTGGTATCACAATCAAAGTAGTACCTTCTCTCCTCACCACATAAACTCTTTGATGGGGTGCTACGGTAAATTTGTCATCGTCGCATCGTGCTTGCCAGGAATTTCCCTCATACAGCACCCGCCCTGTTTTCCCAGGTGGGATTTCTGTTAAAGTTTCGGCTATAACTGCATCCTGAATTTTCGACTGGCGTCGTCGTGGTTGCAAAAACCGACGAGAAAGCACAATTAGTAATGTGGAAAGTAATAACCAAATTAAAACTTGCAACCATACATTTCCCAAACCCACTCCAGACAGCAGCGCCACCAGCAAAGCGCTAATTCCCATCATGAAGGCGACAAACGCCGATGGTAAAAACAGTTCTGTTAAACACAGAACTGCTCCTGCCAGAAGCCAGATTAAGGTAAAACTTGGCATAGCGCCATCCTAAACTCTACATTGACGTAAATGCATTTCTACGATTAGATACAGCCAGACGTAAGTTATTTACAGAAAACAAAACTTGGTCTTTTTACCAATAATTTTGATTAATTTCAGTAACAAGGTGTAGCTAGCGGTACACAAATCCAGTCTATTCTAGCCTTCAAGTCTTTGCCAGCTAAAGTTAATCGAAGTTCATGAGTTGATTGGTTTCTTATAATTTATACTTTTATGATTTCTACTCAACTGATAATTTATTGTATAAATCCCCGCTGTAAGAGTCCCATTAATCCTATGGGAGATAGTGTTTGTGCCAGTTGCCAAACTCCTTTGGTTCACCGCTATCTTTGGGCTACTGGCTCATCGTCTGCTCAAATTACACCAGGCACAACGGTAGCAGACAGGTATGAGGTAATTAGTCCCCAGATTTGGCTGGATACTCAACCGGCATTGCCGCCAGATGTACCTGAAGAATTGCCAACGGAAGTAATTCCTTATCTACGGTTATATCAAGAGCGGTTGCATTTGCCCCAGGCTTATGGGTTTGCTAGTAATCTTGAGGAAGATCCAACCGATATCCTCTTGTTGGAAAATGTGCCAATAGATAAGACAGGAAATATCTATCCAACTATTGTTGAGGCATGGGAGCAAGCAACGGCGGTCCGACAAGTTTATTGGCTGTGGCAAATTCTTCAACTTTGGACACCTCTATCAGAATTGGGACTTAGCCGCAGTTTACTAGTAGTAGAGAATTTGAGAGTCCAAGGTTGGTGTGTGCGGCTGTTAGAACTCTACCAAACACCAGCAGATGAGAAGCTGAGTTTACAAAATCTAGGGGAGTGTTGGCAATTTTGGGTAGCGTCTGCAAAGGCATCCGTAGCCAAAGGCTTACAAAACATAGTCCAGCAGATGTGTGAAACTGAGATTGAGTTAGAGGCTATTAATATTCAACTCAATAATTTACTACTAGCATCTGCGGCAGAATTGCCATTAGTCCCGAAGGTGGCAGGCTCTACAGATGTTGGCCCATTGATGGCGCAAAATGAAGATGCTTGCTATCCCAATGCTTTGAGTGATTTAGATGAACCTTTATTGCGCCACTTGTCGATTGTTTGCGATGGTATTGGTGGACATGAAGGCGGTGAAGTTGCCAGTCAATTGGCAGTGCAGTCTGTAAAGTTGCAAATTCGCGTTTTACTAAGGGAGGTTACAGAACAAACTGTACTTGTACCACCAGAGTTGTTGCAGGAACAATTAGAAGCAAGCTTGCGGGTAGTAAATAATGTGATTTGTGCCCGCAATAATGAACAAAAACGCCAAGGCAAAGAACGCATGGCTACAACTATTGTCATGGCGTTGCAAGTTCCCCAACGAGTGCAGACAAGTACTGGCTGGCAATCAAATAATACCCATGAGCTTTATTTGGCTAATGTTGGCGATAGCCGTGCCTATTGGATTACTCGCAATTATTGCCAGCTACTGACAGTAGATGATGATGTAGCAATGCGGGAAGTCCGCTTTGCGAAAAGCTTGTATCGAAAGGCACTCTTCAGACCAGATGCTAGTGCTTTAACTCAAGCATTGGGCACAAGAGATTCAGAATCTGTGCGTCTCAAGGTTCAGCGATTTATTGTGGAAGAAGATGGCATCTTGCTACTGTGTTCTGATGGTTTAAGTGATAATAACTGGGTGGAACAATCTTGGCAAGATTATGCAATACCCGTGTTAGCAGGGCAATTGACAGTTGAAGATGCTGTTTGCAACTGGATTAACTTAGCAAACGAAAAAAATGGGCGTGATAATACATCGGTTGTTCTCACTTATTACCGTGTCTCCCCAGAATACGTAGTACCTGTGACTCCGGCGTTGCCAGAAGAGATTATAGAAGCAGAAATACAAGAGGAAGAAGAGGAACTAGAGGAAGAAGAGGAACAAGAGGAACAAGAAGAATTAATTTCCTTTACAGAAAATTCGCAAACTTTGCCAGATTTGGATCTAGAGTTGGATATGGCAGAGGAACCAATTCTCAGCCCAGAAATTCCACCAACCTTAATTACAAAACCTAATCGGGAGAAACGTTTAGTAATGCTGGGGGGAGTGTTGGCGTTGCTTGTTGGAGGTACAAGTCTAGGATTATTTGCTTGGTGGCAAATTAATCCTCAAGGATTCCAGCAGATGTGTCGGCAACTTCCCCAAAAAGTGCAGCAAGTGTGTCCGCCTGTAAAGTAAAGAATAGAGACTGGGGAATCAATTATACCGAAATGTCGTGATGTTGATGATGAACATCGCGATGTTGGTGATGAACATCGTGATGTTGGTGATGAACATCGTGATGTTGGTGATGAACATCGTGATGTTGGTGATGAATGTCGTGATGTTGGTGATGAATGTCGTGATGTTGGTGATGAATGTCGTGATGTTGGTGATGAATGTCGTGATGTTGGTGATGAATGTCGTGATGTTGGTGATGAATGTCGTGATGTTGGTGATGAATGTCGTGATGTTGGTGATGAATGTCGTGATGTTGGTGATGAATGTCGTGATGTTGG